>JAICRS010000055.1 GCA_025966335.1 Nocardioidaceae bacterium | reverse complement strand
GAGGACGTGGAGCCCGAGTACATCAAGTCCATCGCCTACTGCCTCAGCACGCTGATCTCGTTCGTCGAGGAGTACGGCGACGACGACCTGGTGCTGATCGTTGTGGGTGACCATCAGCCGGCCACCGTCGTGAGCGGTCACGGGGCGAGCCGCGACGTCCCGATCTCGGTCATCGCGCACGACCCGAAGGTCCTGGACCAGATCGCGGACTGGGGATGGCAGGACGGCCTGCGACCCGACCCGGAGGCCCCGGTCTGGCGGATGGACGCGTTCCGCGACCGCTTCCTCGCTGCCTTCAGCCGTGGCGCGCCGGTGATCCCGTGAACCGGGACGAGCGCGCACCCTTCGACCGTGCCCTGGAACGTGCCCGCCGGTCGGCGTACGCCCCGGGTGAGTTCGTCGGTCAGGAGAGCTTCATGCGCGGCAGCGAGATTCTGTCGCTGGCAGCCAAGGCCGGCATCGGGCCCGGCGTCTCCGTGCTGGACCTGTGCTGCGGAGTGGCCGGACCCGGACGGTTCATCACCCAAGAGCTGGGATGCACCTACCTGGGCGTGGACGCCAGCCGCAGCGCGATCGACGTCGCACGAGAACGGGGCGACGGCCTGGCTTGTCGCTTCGAGGTCTCGCGGGTTCCACCCGTTCCGGACGGCCCGTTCGACGTGGTGCTCCTCCTGGAGACGGTGCTCGCCTTCCCGGACAAGGAGCCACTCCTTCGTGAGATCTTCTCGGCGCTGTGCGGAGGCGGGCGCTTCGCGTTCACCCTGGAGGAGGGGCAGCCACTCACCGAGGCGGAACGCGCAGCGATGCCCGACTCCGACACGGTATGGCTCATCCCCTTGCCGGACATGCTCGACTGCCTGGATCAGGTCGGGCTCCGGGTCCGCTGGCAGGACGAGTGCACGCAGTGCCACCAGACCATGGTCGACTCTCTGATCGAGGCGTTCGTTGCCGACGAGTCCGCCATCGCCGGGCAGATCGGGCGCCGCGCCCTCGACGAGCTGCTGGCTGCTCATCGACTCTGGAGCGACTGGCTGCAGGAAGGACGGGTCCGGAAGTTCGCCTTCATCGCCGAGAAGCCGTAGTCGCCATTTCCCGTGGATAACGGGGATTGTTGGTCACGCCCGCCCGGGACCTTCGTCCCTGATGAGCCGGGAAGTCGTGCGGCAGGCTTCGGGACGGTAGGCAAACGTCGGGAAGGTGTGTCCATGGCTGGCTCGGACGTCCGACAGCGGTCGCATGTCGAACGGCGGGCACGCGACACCTGGCTGGCACAGACCGACTTCGACTCCGCCCCGTTCACGATCGCGTGGGAGGTGACCCGGGCATGCGCCTTCTCCTGCGTGCACTGTCGCGCCGATGCGCAGCACCGCCGCAACCCTGGTGAGCTGACCACCGAGGAGGGGTTCGCGCTCATCGACCGGTTCACCGAGTTCGGGTCACCGATCCTGGTCTTCACCGGCGGCGACCCGATGATGCGCCGCGACCTGTTCGACCTGATCGAGTACGCCGACTCGGCCGGTCTGCGTTGCTCGCTGACGCCAACGGCCACCGCTCTTCCCACGGTCGCCCGGTTGCGGCGAGCCCAGGCGGCCGGGGTACGTCGGATCGCGCTGAGCCTCGATGCACCGACGCCACAAGTGCACGACGACTTTCGCAAGGTGAACGGCTCGTGGGAGCGGACCATGGCGATCCTGCGCAACGCGCAGTCGATCGGCCTGAGCACCCAGATCAACACCACGGTGACCGCGCACAACCTGGAGCTGCTGCCGGAGATGGTGCGGTTCGTCAAGGAGGTCGGTGCGGTCCAGTGGAGCGTGTTCTTCCTGGTTCCGATGGGACGCGGGCAGGAGCTGAGCATGATCACGCCCGACCAGCACGAGCGGATCTTCGAGTGGTTGCACGACCTGGCTCTGGCCGGTGACTTCGACATCAAGGCCACCGCCGCGCCGATGTACCGGCGGGTCGCCCTCCAGCGCAGCGGCGACGGCAACGCGGTGGGCGCCGGGTTCGCCTTCCGTGATGGGTTGGCCCGGCCGGCGCAGGGCGTCAACGACGGCAGGGGCTTCCTGTTCGTCTCGCACCTCGGCGAGATCATGCCGTCCGGCTTCCTGCCGATCAGCGCCGGCGACGTCCGCACCGACGACGTGGTGGACGTGTACCGCAACCACGAGCTGTTCCAAGCCCTGCGCGACCCGAACCGGTTGACCGGCAAGTGCGGCGCGTGCGAGTTCCGCACGGTCTGCGGCGGGCAACGAGGTCGCGCGTTCGCGGCCACCGGGGACCCGTTCGCGTCCGACCCCGCCTGCTCCTACGTGCCTCCCGGCTGGGTCAGTGACCGCGGAAGGCCTCCTCGAGCCACCACGACGGCGCGCTGACGATCTTCGCGTCGACCAGCAGCGGCCGGGACCGGTCACCGGCGACCCAGGCGGCCACCGGTTCCAGGTCCGCAGGCGTCCGGACCGTCAACGACTCGAAGCCGAACCCGGCGGCGATGCCGGCGATGTCGGTGGGTGGGAACTCGACCGTGCCGAGGTCATGCCCGCCGGGCGCGAAGTGGTGCACCTCGGCGCCGTACGCCTCGTCGTCGTAGACCACGACGACCATCGGCAGGCCGAGCCGGACCACGGTCTCGAGCTCCGCCACGCTCATCAGCACGCCGCCGTCACCCAGGGCCGCCACCGGTAGCCGGTCCGGCTGAGCGAGCGCCGCCCCGATCGCGGTGGCCAGGCCGAGGCCGATCGACTGGAAGGCCTGGGTGAAGCAGAACCCGCGCTCGTCGGGCACCGAGAGGTACATGCTCGGGTAGCCCATGAAGTTGCCCGAATCGACTGCGACCACCCGCTCGGCCGGCAGCAGGTCGTCGAGCGCGATGCTCAACGTGCGTGGGTCGATCCGGTCGCCCGTGCTCGTGTCCTCGAACGGTACGTCGCGCCAGCGCAGCTCGGTCTCCAGCTGCCGTCGGACCTCCTCGCTCCGGTAGCCGGAACCGGCCGAGCCGGCCATCGCGGCCAGGGCAGCCGCCGCCGTCTCGCGGACGTCACCGACGACACCGACGGCCTGCTCACGATGGGCACCGATCGCCTCGCGCTCGTCGTCGACCTGGAGCACGGTCGTGTTCTCGCCGATCAGCCGGCCGTGCCGCATCGTCCACATGTTCAGCGCGCAGCCCCAGCCCACGATCAGGTCGGCGTCGCGGATCAGCCGCGCGGCGGTGGGGGAGGAGAAGCCACCGGACACGTCGAGTGACCACTCGTTGCCGTGGAACAGGCCCTTGGCGACGGCCGAGGTGGCCAGCAGCGCACCGCAGGCGTCGCCGAGCCGCTCGAGGGCGTCGCGGCAGCCCGGCCCGCGCGAACCACGGCCGGCCACGAACACCGGCCGGCGGGCGGTGCCCAGCGCCTCCACGAGCCGGTCGAGCTCGGCGCCGGTCGCTGCCTGCGTCGAGGGCGCCGACTCCTCGGACTCAGCAGCGGAGTCGGCGGCGACCTCCGGGACCGACTCGGCCTGGACCTGCAGCGGGAGGTTCAGCACCACGGTCCGCCGCTGGTCCCGGGCTAGGGCCACCGCGGCCTTCGCCTCGGCCACCGCGGTCGCGGCGGAGGTGATCCGCGCCGGCACCGCGCCGACGGCGCGGGCCAGTGCGACCTGGTCGACGTAGAAGTTCGACCGCGGCTGGGTCACCTCGGCGGCCAGCACGACCATCGGGGTGCGGCTCTTCGCAGCCTCGGCGATCCCGGTCATCGCGTTGGTGAGACCACAACCCTGGTGCACGCTCACCGCGGAGACGCTTCCGCTCATCCGGGCGTAGGCGTCGGCCATGGTGGCCGCGCCGCCCTCGTGCCGTGCGGCGACGAACGTGGAGCCCGCGGCGATCATCGCGTTGGTGACATGGAAGTTGCCGGACCCGACCACACCGAAGACGTGGTCGATCCCCGCGGCACTCAACGCCGCGCCGACCGCCTCGGCTACCTGCGTCACCGCTCGACGAGCGCGAGCACCCGGGCCGGCGACCCCGAGCCGCTCACGATCGGCAACGGCGTGGCCACCACCATCGCGCCGGTCGGCGGGACCCGGGACAGGTTCCGCAGCTGGGTCAGGCCGTACTTGTTCGAGCCGAGGAGCAGCGCATGGCACGGGAAGGCGGGGTCGAACGAGTGGGCGGTGCCGGCGTCGGTGCCCACCGTCTCCACGCCGATGCCGATCGCCGGGGACTCCTCGGCGACCCACCGGGCGCAGTCGGCCGACAGGCCCGGGCTGTGCGGGCCGGTGTCGTCGGCGTTGATCATGTCCCGCTGCGACGTACGCGACTCCCAGCCGGTGCGGAACAGCAGCCAGCCGCCGTCCGGGAGCGAGCCGTGCTCGGCCTCCCACGCCTTGATGTGCTCCACCTCGACGAGGAAGTCGGGGTTGTCGGCGACCTCGGCGGAGAAGTCGAGCATCGCCGCGGGGCGGAGGAAGCCGTCCACCGGCACCGATGCGATGTCCGCGCCCCCGGTGTTGGTGACCCAGTGGTTGGGTGCGTCGAAGTGGGTTCCGGTGTGCTCGCCGGTGCGGAAGTTGTTCCAGTACCAGCCGGGCCCGCGGTCGTCGTACCGGCTGATCTCCTCGAGCTCGAAGCGGGCGGTCTGCCCGAACTCCGGCGGCAGCTCCAGGATCGGGGTCTCGCTCGACAGCGGAGCGGTGAGGTCGATGATCTCGATCGAGCCGGCGCGCAGGGCGGCGGCGAGGTCGGAGAGTACGGACACAGGTCCTCCTTGGGCGACGAGACGACCGCCACGGCCGGTGCTCGGAGCGTATGTCGGTCCGTCGACGGTCGTCAAGAGAACGCGACGAAGGGGTTCCCAGGAGCCACGGCCGTCGGGCAGGCTTGTCCCATGACGGCTCCCGAACGCACCCCCGGTGGTCTCCCCGGGATCGAGCTGGTGCTCTCGAGCCGCCGGGCGCTCGGCGCGGCGCCGCGGGGCATCGAGCACTGGACCGTCGACGCCGTGACCGCCGAGGCGGGCGGCGAGGTGGGCCGGCTCCAGGTGCTCGCGATCGACCTGGTCCGCTGTCCCGACCCGTGGGGTGCGCTCGACGCGTCGAACGAGGACGTGGCCCACATCGGTGACACAGTGTTCGACATGAATACCGGCCAGCTCGCCGAGCGCTTCGACCAGCGGCTGCGCCGCCGGGGGAGCAGGGTTCTGGTGCTCGACTACGTGGAGCTGGCGCCGGAGTGGCAGGCGCGGAACGTTGCGGCGCTGCTGGTGGCCGAGTCGCTGGACCACCTCTGTGGCGGCTGCCGCGTCGCCCTCGGCCTGCCGGGGCCGCTCGAGCGACGCCCTGGTCTCGACGACGCCGAGTACGCCGAGGCGGTGCGCCGGATGCAGGCGGTGTGGTCCCAGGTCGGTTTCGTGCCGTTCGAGGAGAACGTCTGGTTCCTCGATCCGCACGCCGGAACACTCGAGGAGAGCCTGCGCGCGCTTCGCCACCAGCACGACCTGCCGGCACAGGTCTGAACCAGGTGGAGATCCGGTCACGAAATTCTACAAAAGGTTGACTGACCTAAGAAAACTGTAGGATATTCTTCGTTAATTCTGTGACACCAATCACCAGGAGGACTTGTGTCTGCACTCCCCGCCGGCCGCGGCGCCCGACGTACCCGTGGCCTCGCGCCAACCGCACTGGCCGCCGCCTCGTTGCTGATGCTGGCCGCCTGTGGTGGCGGCAGCCTCTCCGAGGGCGGAGGCGGCGGCGAGGGCGACGACTCGGGTCCGGTCAAGATCGGCCTCGCCCTCCCCCTCTCCGGTGTCTACTCCTCCCTGGGTGAGGACATGGAGCAGGGCTTCCAGCTCTACCTCGACGAGAACGAGGACCAGCTCGGCGGCCGCGACATCGAGATCATCTCGGCCGACGAGGGCGAGACGCCGCAGACCGGCGTACCGGCCACCACCAAGCTCGTGACCCAGGACCAGGTCTCCGCCGTCGTCGGCATCGTGAACTCCGCGACCGCGCTCGGCCTCAAGGACACGTTCGTCCAGTCCGAGGTCCCCCTGATCATCGCGAACGCAGGCGCCGACGACCTGACCACGCCGCCCTCGCCGTACATCTGGCGCACCTCCTTCACCAACGGCCAGGTCGGCGAGGCCCTCGGTGCCGCCGTGGCCGAAGAGCTCGGCGGCGACCCGATCTACCTGATGGCCGCCGACTACGCCGCCGGCCACGAGTCCGTCGACGGGTTCCGCGAGTCGTTCACCGCGGCCGGCGGCAAGATCGCCGGTGAGGCGTTCACGCCGTTCGGCACCACCTCCGACTGGCAGCCCTACCTCAACAAGGTCCGCAGCTCCGGCGCCAAGGCCGTCTACGTGTTCTACGCGGGTGCCGAGGCGGTCAACTTCGTGAAGCAGTACGACGCGTTCGGGCTCGGCGACAACATCCAGCTCTACGGCGCCGGCTTCCTCACCGAGGGTGGCGCGCTCGACGCGCAGGGCAAGTCCGCCCTCGGGGTCCGCACCTCGCTGCACTACAGCAACCTGCTCGACTCGGAGCGCAACGCACAGTTCGTCGAGGCCTACGAGGCGGCCTACAACGAGCCGCCGACGGTCTACGCGGTGCAGGCGTACGACGCCGCAGCTGTCCTGGACCAGGCGATCGAGTCCGCCGAGTCGACCGACGGAGCCGGGCTCGCCGAGGCACTCGAAGGGGTCGGCGAGATCGACAGCCCCCGGGGCACGTGGAGCTTCGACGAGAACCACAACCCGGACCAGCCCTACTACCAGCGTGAGGTGCAAGAAGTCGACGGCGTCCTCGGGAACGCTGTCCTCGGCGAACTCGAGCAGTAGGACGCCATGCTCTCCTGGCTCGACGCCAATGCCCTGACGATGATCAACGGCGTGGCCCTCGCTGCCGTGCTGTTCCTGATCGCAGTCGGTCTGTCGCTGATCTTCGGCACCATGAACGTGCTCAACCTTGCGCACGGCGCGGTGTCGTTGACCGGCGCCTACATCGGTGTCGCGCTGCTCGACGGGTCCGCCACGATGCCCAACTTCATCGTGGCGGTCCTGGCGGCCGCGGCCGTCGGCCTCGTGATCGGCGGCGTCCTCGCGGTGATGACCTCCTCGGTCAAGGACCACCTGCGCCAGGCTCTGCTGACGCTCGGTGTCGCACTGATCGCGGGGGACGTCCTGCGCGAGATCTTCGGCGCCGACGTCGAGTCGGTGCCGGCGCCGGCCGGGCTGGACGGGGCGGTCAGCATCCTCGGCCGGCAGTACCCCCTCTACCGGCTGTCGATCATCGCGGTCAGCGCGGTGATCGCGATCCTGCTCTACCTGGTGCTCGAACGCACCCGGGTCGGCGCGATGGTGCGCGCCACCGTGGCCGACCGGGCCATGGTCGAGGCGATCGGGATCCGGACCAACCTGGTGCTCGGCGGCGTCTTCGGCGTCGGCGCGGCGCTGGCATCGATCGGCGGGCTGCTCGCCGCGCCCATCCTCGGTGCCCAGCCGGGCCTCGACGACACGGTGCTCCTGCTGGGACTGGTGGTCGTCGTCGTCGGTGGTCTCGGGTCCCTGAAGGGGGCACTGGTCGGTGCCCTGCTCGTCGGCCAGCTGCAGACCCTCGGCGTCGCCATGCTGTCCGAGTACGCGTCCTTCCTGCTCTTCGGGGCGATGGCGCTCGTGCTCCTCACCCGTCCCCGCGGACTGCTCCCGGCCAAGACAGGAGCCCACTGATGGAAGCCAGAACCGTCCGTGACGACCCCGATGCCGGCGCCGACGTCGACGGCGAGGACACCAAGACGCGCGACCCGGACCGGGACCGCGGCTGGTCGTCGCGCTCCCGGCACGTCGTGCTTCCCCGGGTCGCGCTGGGGGTAGTGCTGCTGGTCCTGGCCTCGCTGCCGCTGTTCCTCGCGCCGTACCCGATCGGCCTCGCCGGCCGGATGCTGGCCTTCGCGCTGCTGGTGATCAGCGTCGACCTGCTCACCGGGGTCACCGGGATGCCCACCCTCGGACAGGTCGCCTACTTCGGCACCGGTGCCTACACCGCCGGCCTGGTCGGCATCCACATCACCGACAACGGCTTCGTCCAGGTCGCGGCCGGAGTCGGCGCCGCCGCCGTACTCGCCCTGTTCACCGGAGCGATCGCCGTCCGCACGTCAGGGATCGTGTTCCTGATGGTGACGCTGGCGATCGGCGAGCTGGTGCACCAGGTCGCCGACTCGCTCAGTGTGGTCGGCGCCAGCAACGGGCTGGCCGGCATCCCGGCGGTCACCCTCGTCCCCGGCGGCGAACCGCTGCTGCTCGCGGGCTACGTCTACTGGTGGGTCCTCGGGGTGTTCCTGGTCGGGCTGCTGGTCGCCTACCTGGTGCTCAAGTCCCCGCTGGGACGTTCGATGCGCGGTGTCCGTGACGGCGAGCAACGCCTGCACGCCATCGGTCAGCACACCTACCCGGTGAAGCTGGCGGCGTACGTCGTCGCCGGCGGTATCGCGGGTGCGGCCGGCACCGCCTGGGTCGCCCAGACCCGGTTCTTCTCACCCGGCGACCTCGGCTTCGACGTGGCGGCCTTCGCGCTGCTCAGCGTCGTCCTCGGCGGAGCCGGAACGCTGTGGGGCCCTGCCATCGGTGCCGCCGTCGTGGTGCTCGTGCGCGACTGGCTCTCGGCCTACGTCGACGGGAAGGGGGCCTTGATGCTCGGCGTCCTGTTCGTGGTCGCCGTCTACACGCTGCCCCGAGGGATCGCGGGAGCCCGATGGAGACGCAGGTCCGCCACAGGAAGGGACACCGCATGACCAGCACCTCAGCAGCCGGCGCCGGGGACGACATCCTCGTGCTCGAGGAGCTGACCCTCCGCTATGGAGCATTGGCCGCGGTCGACCACGTCTCGCTGCGCGTGCGCCGCGGTGGTCGGCACGCGCTGATCGGCCCCAACGGTGCCGGCAAGTCCAGCCTGTTCTCGGTCGTCGCCGGAACCCAGCGCGCCACCGAGGGCACGGTGTTCTTCGACGGGCAGGACGTCAGCGGACTGACCGAGGTGGGCCGGGCCCGCGTCGGTCTGGTGCGCACCTTCCAGCACTCCAGCCTCTTCCTCGGCATGAGCGTCCTCGACAACGCCCGGCTGGCTGTCGAGCGCGCGGAGGGCAGCCCCAAGCGGCCGTGGCCGAACCCGCGACGGGACCGGCGGATCACCGAGGCCGCCCTCCGCCACATCGGCTCGGTCGGGCTCACGGACCGCAAGGAAGCCCTCTGCGGAGCGCTGTCGCACGGCGAACGACGCCAGCTCGAGGTCGGCCTGGTGCTGGCCTGCAATCCCAGCCTGGTGCTGTTCGACGAGCCCACCGCCGGCATGTCCGCGGCCGAGACCGAGCGCTTCTCCGAGGTCGTGGAGTCGTTGCCGGCGGAGATCACCACCGTCGTCGTCGAGCACGACCTCGACGTGGTGTTCCGGCTGGCGGACCGGATCAGCGTGCTCTCCGCGGGCCGGCTGATCGCGGACGGGACCCCCGAGGAGGTCCGCGCGGACGAGGCGGTCCGCGAGGCCTACCTCGGCAAGCCCCGCTCCGAGGAGCCGCTGTTCGGGACCGTGGCATGACCGGGGAGAAGGCGCTGCTCCAGGTCGAGGACCTGGTGGCGGGCTACGCCGGCAGCCGCGTGCTGAACGGGGTCTCGCTGCGGGTCCGTGCGGGCGAGGCGGTCACCCTGCTCGGCCGCAACGGCGTCGGCAAGACCACGTTCATCGAGACGGTGATGGGGATGGTCAAGGCCACCTCCGGCCACGTGTACGTCGACGGACGCGACGTGACCGGGAAGCAGCCGCACGTGGTGTCGAACGCGGGCGTCGCGATCGTCCCTCAGGGCCGCCGGGTGTTCGCACCGCTCACCGTCGAGGAGAACCTGGAGATCGCGGTCCGCAAGGGCGGCGAGTGGACCGTCGAACGGGTCTACGACCTGATGCCGAGGCTCCGCGAGCGCCGGACCAACCTCGGCTCCCAGCTCTCCGGTGGTGAGCAGCAGATGCTCGCGATCGGCCGGGCGCTGCTGTGCTCACCGCGGCTGATGCTGCTCGACGAGCCCTCAGACGGCCTGGCACCGACGATCGTCGAGCAGGTCGGTGAGATCCTGATCGACCTGGCGCGGACCGGGCTGGCGGTGCTCATCGTGGAGCAGGACCTGCGGCTGGCGTTCGACGTGGCCGACCGGGTCGCGGTGATGACCAAGGGCAGCATCGTGCACGAGAGCTCGGTGGCGGAGTTCCGCCGTGACGGAGCGCGGGCGCAGGCGCTGCTCGGCGTCGGCTGAGACGGCGGCCGCCTCAGCTCGCCGGCGCCTCGAGGTTGTGCAGCCGCACCTGGCCGCGGGCGACCAGCCGCCCGTCGCCGTCCTCGGTCTCGACCACCCACACCTGTGAGGAGCGGCCGCGGTGCACCGGCGTCGCGGTCGAGGTCAGGCTGCCCTCGCTCATCGCCCGGTAGAAGTCGGTGGTGTTGGACACGCCGACCACCTTGCCGCGGTCGCCGTACCAGAGCGCTGCGCCGATGCTGGCCAGCGTCTCCACGACACTGCAGTAGGCGCCGCCGTGCACGATGCCGAAGGGCTGGTGCAGCTCCGGCCGGGCGGACCAGATCGCGGTGACCTCGTCACCTCCGACCGTCTTGAACTCCAGGCCGAGGGCCTCGCCGTACGGTCCGAGGTCGGTGTCGGGGTCGAACTGCATGGGGGTGCTCCTTCTGCGTGGGTGTCGCGATCAGTATCCCGCATCCCGCGACGCCCTCTCGGGGGACCGAGGGGCGTCCTGATCATATGTGACATCCGTCTTGCGGATCACAGCACATCTGTAGTCTGATGGGTCAGTCGTCCGCCGCCATCATTGCGAGGTCCGCCATGCCTGCACCGTCCGCTCTCGTCCTGGGAGGAAGTGGCGGCATCGGCGCTGCGGTGTCACGCCGCCTGGCGGACGAGCATGCCGTGGCCATCGGCTACCACCGCGACCGGGAACGGGCCGAGGCGCTGCGCACCGAGCTCGCCGAGGCCGGAGCCACAGTCGAGACCGTCCAGGCCGACGCGGCCACCGAGGACGGAGTGCTGGCGTCCTTCGACGCGGCGCAGAAGCTCGGTGAGCTGAGCGTGGTGGTGAACTGCGTCGGCGGATGGGACTACCCGAAGATCGCGGAGCTCACTGCCGTGGACATCGATGCCTCGCTCGCCCTGAACCTGCGCTCGGCGCTCCTGGTGCTGCGCGAGTCGGCCCGACGCGTCGCGGACGGCGGCCGCGTGGTGATGTTGTCCAGTGCCGCCGCCGACGTCGCGCCGGCCCGCCAGTCGACGTACGCCGCCGCCAAGGCAGGCCTCGAGGCGGCCAGCCGCGTCGCGGCGAAGGAGCTCGCCGGGCGCGGCGTCACCGTGAACGTGATCCGTCCCGGCGCGACCGACACCCCCTACTTCCGCAACGTGACCTCGCCGCGGGCGATCGAGGCGATGGCCGCCGCGAACGCGATGCGCCGGCTGGGCACGCCCGAGGACATCGCCGGCGCCGTGATGCTGCTCTGCGCCGACGACGCCGCCTGGGTGACCGGTGCGGTGCTCGATGCCACCGGCGGCCTTCGATGACGCCGGCGGCCGCGGACCGCGGCTTCTTCCACGACTGGACCGAGGAGGACCAGACATGACCGAGGTACTTCCCAGCTACATCGCAGGATCCTGGCAGACCGGGCAGGGTGAGGGCACGACCGTGGCCGACGCCGTCACCGGCGATCCGGTGGTCCGGGTGACCAGCGACGGCCTCGACCTCGCCGCCGCCGTCGACCACGCCCGCTCGGTCGGCGGTCCCGCGCTGCGCGGGCTGGACTTCGCGACCCGTGCCGGGATGGTGAAGGCGCTCGCGCTCGCGCTGAGCGAGCGCAAGCAGGAGCTCTACGACCTCTCGGCGCGGGCCGGCTCGACCCGCGCGGACTCCAAGGTCGACGTCGACGGCGGCTTCGGCACCGCGCTGGTCTACTCCAGCATGGGTCGCAAGGGGCTGCCGGCGGGCAACGTGGTCGTCGAGGGGCCGGTCGAGCAGCTCGGCAAGGAAGGGACCTTCGTCGGCCAGCACGTGCTCACCTCACGCCGTGGCCTCGCGCTGCAGATCAACGCCTACAACTTCCCGGTCTGGGGGATGCTGGAGAAGCTCGCGCCCGCGCTGCTCGCCGGCGTGCCGACGATCGCCAAGCCCGCGACGCAGACCAGCTACGTCGCCGAGCACGCCGTCCGGATCATTCTCGAGGCCGGTGTGCTGCCCGAGGGGGCGCTGCAGCTCGTGAGCGGCGCGATCCCCGGGATGCTCGACCTGCTCCACGGCCAGGACCTGGTCGGGTTCACCGGCTCCGCGCAGACCGCCGCGAAGCTGCGCGGCCACCCGGCGGTCACCGAGCGGTCGGTACGGTTCACCGCCGAGGCGGACTCCCTCAACTGCTCGGTGCTCGGGCCCGATGCCGTCTCCGGCACCCCGGAGTTCGACCTGTACGTCGGGGGGCTGGTCGCCGAGATGACCAGCAAGGCCGGTCAGAAGTGCACGGCGATCCGGCGTGCGTTCGTGCCGCGCGGAGTGATCGACGAGGTGACCGAGGCGGTCTCGGCGAAGCTGGCCGAGGTCGTGGTGGGGGCGCCGGGCGCCGAGGGGGTCACGATGGGCGCGCTCGTCGGCACCGACCAGCGGGCCGACGTACGCCGGTCCGTCGAGGCGCTGCAGGCCGACAGCCGGCTCGCGTTCGGCGACCCGACCAAGGTCGACGTCGTCGGCGCGGACCCGGAGAAGGGCGCCTTCCTCGGACCGCTGCTGCTGCGCGCCGAGGTCGACGCACGGACGCCGCACGAGGTCGAGGCGTTCGGACCGGTCAGCACGCTGATGCCGTACGACGACCGGGCCCAGCTCGTCGACCTCGTCGCCCGAGGCCATGGGTCGCTGGCCGGCTCGGTGGTGACCCACGACCCGGACTTCGCGCGCGGTGTGGTGCTCGACACCGCGGCGCTGCACGGCCGGATCCTGGTGCTGGACCGCGACGACGCCGCCGAGTCGACCGGACACGGCATCCCGATGCCGCAGCTGGTGCACGGCGGCCCAGGACGGGCCGGCGGCGGCGAGGAGGAGGGCGGTCTCCGGGCGGTGTACCACCACATGCAGCGCACCGCGATCCAGGCGGGCCCGGCGATGCTCGAGTCGATCCTGCAGGTCGCGGACGACGAAAAATAGTCGACAAACTCTTGGCAAGATCGCAGATGAAGTGTAGAACTTAATGTGCAGCAGAAACTACTCCAGACAGCAGGAGACACGCCATGTCCACTGACGCCCGTACCGGCCCCGCGCCCGCACCGACCGGCCCGCTCAGCAAGATCGACTACACCGAGCGGATCCCCAACAACGTGAACCTCGCGGGCGACCGCCGCCTGCAGCGTGCACTCGAGGCCTGGCAGCCGAAGTTCATCGACTGGTGGAAGACGCTCGGCCCGGCGCTGCCGACCAAGGACGTCTACCTGCGCACCGCGATCGCCGTCGGCCGGGACGGCTGGGCGCACTTCGACCACGTGCCCATGGAGGAGTACCGCTGGGGCATCTTCCTGGCCGAGAAGGACCCGGACCGCACGGTGAACTTCGGCAAGCACCTGGGTGAGCCCGCCTGGCAGGAGGTGCCCGGCGAGCACCGCGCCGACCTGATGCGGCTGATCGTCGTCCAGGGCGACACCGAGCCCGCCTCTGTCGAGCAGCAGCGGGTCCTCGGCAACACCGCCCCGAGCATCTACGACCTGCGCAACCTCTTCCAGGTCAACGTCGAGG
>JAICRS010000085.1 GCA_025966335.1 Nocardioidaceae bacterium | reverse complement strand
CCGGCCGATCCCGGTTGCGGACCAGCTCGTGACCACATCCGGCAGGCCGTTCACCGCGGCAACCAGCGCGTCCGCCGTACCGGGCATTCCTCCGGGGACCCCCATGACGAGGTCGCAGTGGACGCGTCCGCCGTACGGCAGGCCGAACTTGTCGAGCAACCGGTGCAGAGCGTGCACGTGGCCGAGGTCGAACAGCTCGAACTCGGGGACGACCTCGCGCTCCTGGGACAGCTGGTAAAGGTCGGTGACGAACCCCCACGGGTTGAGGAACACGTCGTCGCCGAAGTTCGTGGTGCCCATGGTCAGGCTGCAGGAGTCGGGCTGCGCGTCGAGCACCTTGAGCCGGTTCTCCAGCGGGTCGTGGACGGAGCCGCCGGTGGAGAGCTGGACGACCAGGTCGGTGCTCTCGTGCAGCGCGTCGACGGTGTCGGTGAGCCGCTGCAGGTCCAGGGTCGGCTTGTGGTCGTCGTCGCGAATGTGGACGTGGATCATCGCCGCGCCGGCTGCCTCGCAACGCTGCGCCGTCTCCACGAGCTCGGTCAGCGTGGTGGGCAGCTGGGGGCAGGCGGCCTTCTCGGTCTCCGCGCCGGTCGGGGCGACGGTGATCAGCAGCTTGTCGTGCGACGCAGTCATGGCGTCATCGTGCCAGACTTCGAGGCGCCCGTCGAACCACGAGACAGGAAGATTTCCCGATGCGAGCCGTTGTGCAACGAGTTCTTCAGGCATCTGTGACCGTTGACGGGACAGTTGTCGGCTCGATCGTGGGGCCGGGACTGCTCGTGCTGCTCGGTGTCACGCACACCGACGGCCCGCGGGAGGTGGCCTGGATGGCGCGCAAGATCTGGGAGGTCCGGATCCTGCGCGACGAGAAGTCGGCCTCGGACCTGGGCGCGCCGATCCTGGTGGTCAGCCAGTTCACGTTGTACGGCGATGCCCGCAAGGGCCGGAGACCCACGTGGCTGGCAGCGGCGCCCGGGCCGATGTCCGAGCCGCTGTACGAGGACGTGTGCGCGGAACTCGAACGGCTGGGTGCGACGGTCGCCCGCGGGTCCTTCGGAGCCGACATGCTGGTCTCCTCCGACAACGACGGCCCCGTCACCCTGCTGCTGGAGGTGTGAGGGTCTGCTCGCACAGCTGGGGGGCCCTTCGCTCAGCAGCTGAACGGGCAGGTCGCTGGTCAACGCACCGAGAGCAGCCGGTCGGACTGCGACCCGGCGCTCACCCGGGCACCGCGCCGATCCTGACCTCGCTGATCGCCACCGTGTCGCGGGGGCCGGGGGTGGAGTCGAGGATCTCGATCACTACCTTCCCGGACTTCGTCGGCGGGATCCGCACCGTCTGCAGGCTCCGGTTGTCCGCCGCCCCGTCGAGGCGCTGAGTGACCGAGGAGCCGTCGTCGAAGACCCACCGCACCCGCGTGATCCGGTTGTTCTCGGCGTAACGGTCGGCCCCGTTGCGCGGGTCGGTCTTCGCATAACCCGGCACCAGGCCCACCTCGCCGATCCGGGTCCCGCCGGCCAGGTCGATCGTGACCTGCTCGCCGACGCCGCTGCCGTCGCAGCGCCAGGCGGTCGACATGTCACCGTCGTGCGTATTGGTCGGCGGGTACGTCACCGGGCGGCCCCCGGCGTCCACGCTTCCCTCGGACTGACAGGAGGCGGAGGCGCCTTGGATCGATGCGGGATCGAGCGGCCCGTCGTACTTCTGCGCCTTCTTCTCGCGCTCGCGCGGCGACTTCTCGGCTTCCTGGGAGGCCTCGTTGTCTTCGCCGATCACCACACCGTTCGGCTCGGGCGCGGTGGTATCCACGTCGGAGACTCCGCCGGCGAAGACCCGGCCGACCACGTAGGCGCTCACGACCAGCAGCAGCGCCAACCCGACGAGCAGGATGCCGGCGAGCATGCGCGACCGCCGGTCGTCCTCCGCCCGGCGGTGCGCGGGTCGGGCCTGCGGGTCGGTCGATGGAACCGGGTGGAAGGCCGAGTCGAGCGAGTCCAGGCGGGTGGTCTGCTCGGGCTCGGCGCGGCCGGCGCCCTGCTGGTAGGCACGCTCGTAGCCGCGCCGGAACGCCTCGGCGTACTCAGGTGACATGTCCGGCGGGTAGTCGCCGGGGCGGTTGCGGTCAGACACGGCCATTCACCTTACGCAGTGCGCCGATCCGGGCACAAAGCCGCGATCCGCCCGGCACGGATTACGACGTGACGAGATGCCGATTTTCCCGCCCCAGAACATGCGTCTTGTCACGTCGTACCGGTCCGAGTCCGCCAGGCCGGGGGTCACCGTCGCTCACTCAGTTGCAACGGCATCTTTCCGGCGAGAATCCGATGCCGTTGCGACTGAGTGAACCGGCCGGGACCACGAGATCGTGCGCAAGGACGCCGGTCAGATCAAGGGCCCACCTCCCCAGCCACGCCGCCCGGGTACGACGTGACGAGATGCAGGTTCTCCCGTCCCAGAACATGCGTCTTGTCACGTCGTACCGTCCTGGTGCCGAGCCGGGCACGAGGCCGCAATGCACCCAGCCGTGCGTCGTCCCGGCGGCCTGTTGCGGGCTGGTCAGATGCCGACCGTCGCTCACTCAGCCGACCGGGACCACGAGGTCGCGGACAACACCCCCGCACACACCAAAGGGCCCCCGCGTACCTGCGTAAGGCAGCGCGGGGGCCCAAGCTCGACCAGCCAATCGAGCGGCGGTGCGTTCAGATGGCGACGGCGACCTCGGCCACCGTGCCCTGCTGGGCGACGACCTTCTTGTCGACGACGTCGGCCTTGGGGGCCAATGTGCGCAGGGTCCACTCGCCCGGCGCGGCGAAGAACCGGAAGTGCCCGGTGACCGAGGTGGGTACCTCAGCGGTGAACTCGCCGGTGCGGTCGAGCAGCCGCACGTAGGCATTGCCCACCGGCTCGTCGCCGCGGGTCACGATGCCCTGGATCACCGACTCCTTGGCGACGTTGACACCCTCGAGCGAGACGCCGCCCGCGGTCGCGCCGCACATCAGGCCTCACCCGGCTCGTCGCCGAGGACGATCGGGACACCGATGAGGGAGCCGTACTCGGTCCAGGAACCGTCATAGTTCTTCGTCGACCGGTCCCCGAGCAGCTCGTGCAGCACGAACCACGTGTGCGACGAGCGCTCACCGATGCGGCAGTAGGCGATGGTCTCCTTGTCCCAGTCCACGCCGGCCTCGGTGTAGAGCTTCTTCAGGTCCTCGTCGGTCTTGAACGTGCCGTCGTCGTTGGCCGCCTTGCTCCACGGCACGTTGGCCGCGGTCGGGATGTGACCGGCGCGCTGGGCCTGCTCCTGCGGGAGGTGGGCCGGCGCGAGCAGTCGCCCGGCGAACTCGTCGGGGCTGCGCACGTCGACCAGGTTCTTGACGCCGATCGCCTCGACGACCTCGTCGCGGAAGGCGCGGATGTTGTTGTCCGGCTCCTTGGCGGTGTACGTCGTGGCCTCGCGGGTGGGGATCTCGTCGACCAGCTCGCGGCTGTCGAGCTCCCACTTCTTGCGGCCGCCGTCGAGGAGCTTGACGTCGTCGTGGCCGTAGAGCTTGAAGTACCAGTACGCATAGGCGGCGAACCAGTTGTTGTTGCCGCCGTACAGGATCACGGTGTCGTCATTGCTGACGCCGTTCTTGCTCAGCAGCGCCGAGAACTGGTCCTTGTTGACGGCGTCGCGCCGAACCTGGTCCTGCAGGTCCGTGGTCCAGTCGAACTTGATGGCGCCCTTGATGTGGCCCTTGTCGTAGGCGGTGGTGTCCTCGTCGACCTCGATGAGGACGACCTTCGGGTCGTCGAGGTGCTGCTCGACCCAGTCTGCGTTGACGAGTACTGTCTCGCGGCTCATTGATTAACCTTTCGTTGCGACCGGGACGTTGCCGGCGCGGTTGTTGGCGGTGACGGTGGTGTGGGACGTGGGGACGGTGCGACGTACGAGCAGGTAGACCTCGCAACCGAGGCAGAACCCGAACGCCGCGTTGAGGAAGGCCGCCCCGAGTGCGAGCCCGGTCGCGATCCCGCCGAGCAGGGTCGCGCCGGACAGGTAACCGACCAGGGCGACGACGGCGAAGACCAGACCCACCGACTGCGCGAAGCGCGGCGGGGCGGCGTCCTCGAGCTCACCCGGCGGGCCGAGGCGTGGTCGGACCAGGGCCTTGAAGAGCCAGGCGTACGGCGTGCGCTGGACCCCGGCTGCGGCACCGATCGCGAAGACGGCAGCCTGTACGGCGAGCAGGGTGACTGCCGTGGATGACGGCGCCACAAGCAGGACCGCTGCGAGCACCACGGTCGTCAGCGTTGCTGCGAACCGGGGTCCCCGCGGATCGATCTGGGGGAGGACTGACATGTCTGGGATCTCCTGCGTCGGATTCGTGCGCCATTCCACGGAACGTCGGGCGGCCTGATGAAGGCACGGGCACGTCGGGGCACGGCATCGCTACGGCGCTGAGGCCGGCGGAGGTGGTGCGGGGTCAACCCAGGAAGGGGTCGCGACGTCCCGTCAGGACATTCGACACAGCGACGAGCGCGTGCGGCAGTGGTCCACTGCGCGGCGCTTGGTCAGCATGGTCGAGGACATGGGAAGAGGGTAGAGGGCCGCGGCGGGGGCGCGGTAACTGCCGTCTCGCGATGTGGACCAGTGTTCCATCATGTGGTCAGACTTCGAGCGCGTTGCCGAGGCTGGCGAGGACGGATTCCTTGCGCGGAGCACCGCTGGCGCGGCTGATCTCCCGGCCGTTCCGGTCGAGGATCAGCGTGGTCGGCGTACGGGTGATGCCGAGCCGGCGGACCAGCTCCAGGTGATGCTCGGCGTCCACCTCGATGTGCTCGACGCCGGGGACCACGGCCGCCACGTCCGCGAGGATGCGCCGGGTGGCGCGGCAGGGTGCACAGAAGGCCGAGGAGAACTGCAGCATCGTCGCGCGCTCGCCCAGGGCGTGGTCGATATTGGTTCCGGCCAGGATGCTCTGGGCCGGCGACTCGGTCTCACTCGTGCCGCCAGGCTGGCGCGTCCCGCGCACCTGGCGCGTCCCGCGGACCTCGCGCGTCCCGCGCACCTGGTGCGTGCCGCGGAACCGGCCGTCGCTCACCGCTCGGTACGCACCGAACCCGCCGGCCAGCACGAGCACGGCAAGCAGGATCCAGGCGCCTTGGGTCACAGTGGGGCAAACCATCAGATCCGCCGATGCATTCCCGACCGCTCCCCACGGCCGCTCACCCGTGGGGCCCCCGGCCCGTCACCTGCGACGGACCGAGGGCCCTTTTTACCCCCTCGCCAGCCTGCCGTGGGAGGGCGGCGGCTGACTCGGGGCTGTGGTTCGAGGCCCCACACCGGGTGGGAGCTCGGTGTGAGGCCTCTGCTTTGCTCCCTCCACGGAGCAGACCGGGTCATCGGCGCAGTCCGACTCATGCTCTGAGGACCCCTGCACCTCAGAGCCGGTTACACCCCCGTCGTCCATTCCACAGGAACGAACGGCTTCTGGTTCCCGCGGATTAGCGGACCATGAGTTGATCTCGGTAAAGAAATCGCCCGGATAACGAACGAACGGGTCGCTCAGCCGCCGGCGAACGGGGGCAGGAGCTCGACGGTGTCACCGGGGCGTACGACGACCTGGTCCGGCTCGGCGGTCCCCACCGGCCGGTCGCCGATCAGGATCGAGCAGACGCTCACCACGTCCTTGAACTTCGGCGAGTCGAGATGCCGGAGCCGGACCGTCTCGAGGACCTGGTCGAGGGTGGTCTCCGAGGGTGCCTCGACGGCATCGCTCTCCACCCCGGCGGCGGCGCGGGCGGCCGCCCAGTAACGGACCACGATCGGCCGCGCGGTGGACTTCTCGGAACCGGACTCGCTCATGTTCGGTATCCTGCCCTATCGCACAACGCCTGCTGCACCGGCGTCCGTGCCGCAGAAACGGCTCAAGGGCGAGTCGCCGATGACCCTCCTCGAGGAGTGCCATGAGCACCCTGCTCCTGCTGACCAGCGCACTGCAGCCATCCGCTGAGGTGCTGCCGGCCCTCGCCCTCCTCCCGCACCAGGTCAAGATCCTCCCGGCCGAGGGCAGCGCGCTGCTCGAAGCGCCCGACTCGGACCTGGTCCTCGTCGACGGGCGGCAGGACCTCGCCCGGGCCCGGGACCTGTGCCGGCTGATCCGCACCACCGGCTCCGACGTGCCGCTGCTGCTGGTCGTGACCGAGGGCGGCCTCTCCGTGGTCGCCGCCGACTGGGGAATGGACGACGTCCTGCTGTGCACCGCCGGACCGGCCGAGGTCGAAGCCAGGTTGCGGTTGTCGGTGGGCCGGCTGGCCGCATCACGTGATCCCGACGACCCCGAGGCGCACGTGATCCGTTCCGGCGAGGTCACGGTCGACGAGGCGACGTACACCGCCAAGCTCGGCGGACGACCGCTCGACCTGACCTTCAAGGAGTTCGAGCTGCTGAAGTACCTCGCGCAGCACCCCGGCCGGGTGTTCACCCGCGAGCAGCTGCTGCAGGAGGTCTGGGGCTACGACTACTTCGGCGGCACCCGAACTGTCGACGTGCACGTGCGTCGGCTCCGCGCAAAGCTGGGCCCGGAGAACGAGGTCCTGATCGGGACCGTCCGCAACGTGGGCTACCGCTTCGTGCTGCCACCGAAGGAGCGGTCGGACGTCAGGGCGTGACCGGCGTCGCCGGCGCCGTAACGGGTCCGGGGCGCTTCGGGGCTTCCTCGACCGCTGCGGCGGGTGCCGGCTCCGGCTCCCGGACAGGCGCGGGCGTGGCCACGGGCGGCAACGGGATGGCGAGGATCGGTTCCGGCACCTGGCTGAGCTCGGTCCTCTCGACGTCGTTGGGCAGCGTGTCCTCGAGCTTGGCCAGGAACAACAACAGCCCCAGGCACCCGAACGGCACGAACACCGACAAGGCGACCAACAACGCAGGGTGCATGTGTTCCTCTGTTCGATCTTGCTGGGGACGTCTTCGGTCGTGAGGTGCCCACTTTCCGACGGCGTATGCCGGTTCGCCCTACGCTGGGCCACGTGACTTCCGCTACGTCCCCCGCCCGCGTCGATCCCGCCTCCTTCGACTGGGCGTCCTCGTCGGGGGTGGCCGAAGGCGTACGTCGGGTGGTGGCGGCCGCGACCGAGACGGACGGACGCAGCCCGCTCAACGAGGCGGCCCTGCTGTCCCTGCGCCACTCCGGCCTGTCCGGCTCGACGTTGTGGGTCGCCGGCCCGGCCGATGCGGACCTGGACGGTTTCGCGCTGCTCTCGGACTCCGGCGAGCTCAACCTCGTGGTGGCCCCGTCCGCGCGCGGCAAGGGCATCGGCGGGGCGCTGGCCGGGGCGGCGCTCAAGGGGTCCGACGGGGAGGTCTCGGCGTGGTCGCACGGCAACCACCCGGCCGCGGCCGCCCTCGCCGAACGCCTCGGTCTGGACCGGGTCCGCGACCTATGGGTGATGCGACGCTCGCTGATGGAGCCCCTGCCCGAGGTCACGGTCCCCACCGGGATCGTCGTACGCCCCTTCGAGCCCGGCCGGGACGAGGACGCCTTCCTCGCGACCAATGTCGAGGCCTTCATCGACCACCCGGAGCAGGGCTCGATGACCCGCGCCGACCTCGAGCAGCGGATGGCCGAGGACTGGTTCGACCCGGCCGGCTTCTTCCTCGCCGAACCCGCCGACGCGGTCCCCGACGGCGACAGCAGCGTGGACAGCCCGCCGCTGCTCGGCTTCCACTGGACCAAGGTGCATCCGGGGAATCGGGCGTACGGCGAGGTCTACGTGGTCGGTGTCTCGCCGGTGGCCCAGGGCAGCGGGCTCGGGAAGGCGCTGACGTTGACCGGCCTGCACCACCTGAGGTCACTCGGCCTCGCCGAGGTGATCCTCTACGTCGAGTCCGACAACGCACCGGCGGTCGCGGTCTACCGCGGCCTCGGGTTCACCCACGCCGACCAGGACACCGACGTGATGTACCTCAGGCCAGCGCGGCCTTGAGCTTGGCGGCGATCTCCGCGACGGCAGCCCGGTTGCTGCGGCCGGCGCCGACGATGTTCGCGAAGCCGTGGATGAAGCCGGGGTACCGCTTCATCTCGACGTCCACACCGGCGTCCGCGAGCAGCCGCGCGTAGGCCTCGCCCTCGTCGCGCAGCGGGTCGAACCCGGCGGTCACCACGAACGCCGGCGCGAGGTCCTCGGGGATCTTCTCCGTGAAGTACACCGAGACCCGAGGGTCTCGGCGGTCGTCGGTCTCGGCGAGGTACGACGCCTCGGCCAGGTCCATGAATGCCGTGGTGAGGAAGAAGCCCTCGCCGAAGATCCTCCGGCTGTCGCTCTTCTCGGCCATGTTCGTGACCGGGTAGATCAGCAGCTGGTGCTTGACCGGAATCCCGGTCTGGGCGGCGAGGATCGCGGTCACGGCGGACAGGTAGCCACCGGCCGAGTCACCGCCCACCGCGATCCGGTCCGGGTCGACGCCGAGCTGGTCGGCGTACTCGGCTACCCACTGGAAGGACGCCCAGCAGTCCTCCACCGCGGCCGGGAACGGGTGCTCCGGGGCGAGCCGGTAGTCGACCGACAGCACCTGGACGCCGGCACGCTCGGCGAGGAACCGGCAGAGCGGGTCGTGGCTGTCCAGGTCGCCGTACATCATTCCGCCGCCGTGCACGAAGAACAGCAGCGGGTCTCCGGCCGCCGCGGCCGCGTCGGCCGTCTCGGCCGTGTTCGTGGCGCCCGCCTCGGCGCCCGCACCCGAGCTGGTCGAAGCCCGCGGCACGTACAGCCGCGCCCGGATGTCGCCGTCCGCGCCAGGGACCTTGAGGTCGCGGGTCTCCCCGATCGGCTGCTTGCCACCCACCAACGTGGACTGCCGCAGCAGCGCCGCGCGGGCTTGCGGCATCGGCAGCGTCTCGGCGGCCGGCTCGCGAACCAACTTCTGCAGCCGCAGCAGCCACTGCGTCTCGGGGTCCAGGGTCTGCCCGTCGACGACCACCGGCCGACCGGCCAGCCGCCGCTGCAGACCGGCGGGCAGTCCACCTGGCAGAGCCAGCAATGCGCGGAAAACGGCGGGTTCGAGCTTCGCGACGACCTTGGCCAACGTCTCTGACATGCGGGAAACCTACCGTCACCGTTGCCGGTCGTTCACCCGGTGGTGCCACCATGGAGCCATGGCGTCGTCACCGATCTCCGGGAGTCCTCTGTCCGCAACAGCGCAGGCCGCGGCGGACGAGGACGCCGTCGAGGGCGCGCTGCGCGTGGTCTCCGCGGACTCCTTCGACGTCGAACCGCCCTACGAGGGGTCGCTGGACGACCTCGGAACACCCGAGGTGGCCCACCGGTTCCTGGACCGGGAGCTGTCCTGGCTGCACTTCAACACCCGGGTGCTCGAGCTCGCCGAGGACACCTCGCTGCCGCTGCTGGAACGGGTCCGGTTCCTGGCGATCTTCGCCTCCAACCTCGACGAGTTCTTCATGGTCCGGGTGGCCGGCCTCAAGCGCAGGATCGCCGCAGGGGTCGCCGTACGCGCCGCTTCCGGGTTGCTGCCACGGGAGGTGCTCGGCCAGATCTGGAGCACGGCGAACGCGCTCATGCAGCGGCAGGCCACCCTGTTCCGCGACGAGATCGTCCCGGCGCTCGTCAAGGAAGGGATCGAGCTGCTGCGGTGGAGCGACCTGACCCGCGACGAGCAGAAGCACTGCAAGCGGCTGTTCAAGGAACGCGTGTTCCCGGTGCTCACGCCGCTCGCCGTGGACCCGGCGCACCCGTTCCCGTACATCTCCGGGCTGTCGCTGAACCTCGCCGTGCTGGTGCGCAACCCGAAGACGGGCAAGGAGCACTTCGCGCGGGTGAAGGTGCCGCCGATCTTCGCCCGGTTCGTGCCGGTGGGTCCGCAACGGTTCGTGCCGCTCGAGGACGTGATGGCCGCGCACCTCAAGCGGCTGTTCCCGGGGATGGAGGTGCTGGCCGTGCACACCTTCCGGGTGACCCGCAACGAGGACCTCGAGGTCGAGGAGGACGATGCCGAGAATCTCCTTGCTGCGTTGGAGAAAGAGCTCCAGCGACGCCGGTTCGGACCGCCCGTGCGGCTGGAGGTCGAGGAGTCGATCGACGGGCACATCCTGGAGCTGCTCGTGTCCGAGCTCGGTGTCTCCCCGGCTGAGGTCTTCCGCCTTCCCGGGCCGCTGGACCTTCGCGGCCTCAACGACATCGCGGACCTGGACCGGGCGGAGCTGAAGTACCCCGCGTTCATCCCCTCGACGCACACCGCGCTGGCCGAGGTCGAGTCGTCCTCGCCGGTAGACGTGTTCTCCGCACTGCAGCGGCGCGACGTACTCCTGCACCACCCCTACGACTCGTTCTCCACGTCCGTGCAGCGGTTCATCGAGCAGGCGGCAGTCGACCCGCACGTGCTGGCGATCAAGCAGACGCTGTACCGCACCTCCGGCGACTCCCCCATCATCGACGCCCTCATCGACGCCGCCGAGTCCGGCAAGCAGGTGCTGGTGCTGGTCGAGATCAAGGCCCGCTTCGACGAGCAGGCCAACATCCGCTGGGCGCGCAAGCTCGAGCACGCCGGCTGTCACGTGGTCTACGGGCTGGTCGGGCTGAAGACGCACTGCAAGCTGGCGCTCGTGGTCCGCGACGAGCCCGAGGGGATCCGCCGCTACACGCACATCGGGACCGGCAACTACAACCCGAAGACCGCCCGCGCCTACGAGGACTTCGGCCTGCTCACCGCCCACGACGGCATCGGCGAGGACGTCGCGCACCTGTTCAACAACCTCTCCGGCTTCTCCCGGCACGCGACCTACGAGCACCTGCTGGTCGCACCCGACTCCGTCCGCGACGGGCTCATCGCCCGGATCCGCGGCGAGGTCGCGCACCACCTGGACGGCAAGCCCGCGCGGATCCGGTTCAAGGCGAACTCCATCGTCGACGAGGCGATCATCGACGAGCTCTACCGCGCCTCCCAGGCCGGTGTGCCGGTCGACCTGCTCACCCGCGGCATCTGCGCGGTGCGGCCCGGGGTGCCCGGGCTCTCGGAGAACATCCGGGTCCGGTCCGTGCTCGGCCGGTTCCTCGAGCACAGCCGGATCTTCTGGTTCGAGAACGCCGGCTCGCCCTCGGCCTGGATCGGGTCGGCCGACCTGATGCACCGCAACCTCGACCGCCGGGTGGAGGCCCTCGTCGAGCTGCCGCGCGACCCGCAGATCGCCGAGGTCGGCCGGATCCTCGACCTCGCCTTCGACGACGGGACCGCGTCCTGGTGGCTCGAGCCTTCCGGCGAGTGGGTGCGCCACCACCTCGGCCCGGACGGTGCCCCGCTCCGCGACATGCAGGAGTCCCTGGTCGCCACCAAGCGTCGTCGGCGTTCGCCCAGCTGAGTCACCTCCCCGTCGTACGCCGCTCGCCCCTCGCCGGCCGCGCGCGGCGCCCCGGTTCCGGTACGACGTGACAAGACGCATGT
>JAICRS010000157.1 GCA_025966335.1 Nocardioidaceae bacterium | reverse complement strand
GCCAAGGTGCGCTACGTGTCGAGCGAGGAGTTCACCAACGAGTTCATCAACGCGATCCGCGACGACCGGCAGGACCGGTTCAAGCGGCGCTACCGCGACGTCGACGTGCTGCTGATCGACGACATCCAGTTCCTCCAGGGCAAGGTGCAGACCCAGGAGGAGTTCTTCCACACCTTCAACACCCTCCACAACGCGAACAAGCAGATCGTCATCACCTCCGACCGCCCGCCCAAGCGTCTCGAGGCGCTCGAGGACCGGCTCCGCAACCGGTTCGAGTGGGGTCTCATCACCGACGTGCAGCCGCCGGACCTCGAGACGAGGATCGCGATCCTCCGCAAGAAGGCAGCGACCGAGCGGCTCACGGCGCCGCCGGACGTCCTGGAGTTCATCGCCAGCAAGATCCAGACCAACATCCGTGAGCTCGAGGGTGCGCTGATCCGGGTGACCGCGTTCGCCAGCCTGAACCGGCAGCCGGTCGATCTGACGCTGGCCGAGATCGTGCTCAAGGACCTGATCCCCGAAGGTGGGGAGCCGGAGATCACGGCGGCGCTGATCATCGCGCAGACCGCCGCCTACTTCGGCCTGTCCATCGATGACCTGTGCGGCTCGAGCCGGAGCCGGGTGCTGGTCACCGGCCGGCAGATCGCGATGTACCTGTGCCGCGAGCTCACCGACCTGTCGCTGCCCAAGATCGGCCAGCAGTTCGGCGGTCGCGACCACACCACGGTGATGCACGCCGACAAGAAGATCCGCCAGCTGCTCGCCGAGCGCCGCAGCGTCTACAACCAGGTCACCGAGCTCACGAACCGGATCAAGCAGCAGGCCCGCCAGTCGTGACGGGACGGCTGACGGCGGCCCGGATCACAGGAATCGGCTGGGGACCGTCGTGTGGAGTGTTGTCATTCCACCCGGGACAGGATGTGGACAACCTGGTGACGCCGGTACGTCGTACCGCGCGGCTCCACAGCGTGGCCCAGCCCGTGCACCAGGAATCCACAGGGGCTCGGGACGCAGAAACCCGGTCTGACCAGGTGAAACGATGCTTGTCCACAGTATCCACGGTTGCTACGAAGACTATGGGTCTACCTATCTCTCCATCCCCGGTGAACTTCTCCCCGGTGCCCTTCCTGGGGACAACGCCTTCTCGGGTGATCTGTCGTCGGGCGACGGACCGGGTCCGATTCCGACCTGCCTCGGCGCCCCGGTCACGCCGCATGGCAGGATTTCCCCCCGCAGGTCTGATCATCCATGGAGGCGAACACCCGTGAAGTTCCGCGTCGAGCGCGACGTCCTAGCCGATGCAGTCGCCTGGGCGGCGCGCAGCCTCCCGGTCCGGCCCAGCGTCCCGGTGCTGGCCGGCCTCCTGATCGAGACCTCGCCGGACGAGGCCGGCGGCCTGGTCCTCTCCACGTTCGACTACGAGACCTCCGCCCGCGCCACCATCCCGGCCGACGTCTCCGACGAGGGACGGGCGCTGGTCTCTGGCCGGCTGCTGGCCGACATATGCCGGAGCCTGCCGAACAAGCCGGTCGAGATGGTCATCGACGGTGCGAAGGTCTCGCTGACCTGCGGCTCCGCCCGGTTCAGCCTTCAGACCATGCCGGTGGACGAGTATCCCGCGCTCCCGGACATGCCGGCCGCGACGGGCACCGTGAACAGCGAGCTGTTCGCCGGAGCGGTGGCCCAGGCGGTCACTGCCGCCGGCCGCGACGACATGCTGCCGGTGCTCACCGGTGTCCGGATCGAGATCGAGGGCGACAAGGTCTCCCTGCTCGCCACCGACCGGTTCCGGCTCAGCCACCGCGAGCTGACCTGGGAGCCCGGCTCCACCGACGCCTCGGTCGCTGCCCTGGTCCCGGCGAAGGTGCTCGCCGACACCGCGAAGTCGCTCACCTCCGGCAGCCAGATCACGATCGCGCTGGCCACGTCCGGTGCGGGTGAGGGAATCATCGGTTTCGAGGGCGCGGCGGGCGGCGGCGTACGTCGTACCACCACCCGGCTCCTCGACGGCGAGTTCCCGAAGGTCCGATCGCTGTTCCCGAACGACCACCTGACCATCGCCCGGGTCGACCGGGGCTCGCTGATCGAGTCGGTCAAGCGGGTGTCGCTGGTCGCCGAGCGCAACACCGCCGTGCAGATGGCGTTCAGCGACGGCGTGCTCACCCTCGACGCCGGCTCCGGTGACGAGGCCCAGGCGTCGGAGTCGATCGAGGCCGTCGTCAACGGCGAGGACATCACCACAGGCTTCAACCCGCAGTTCCTGCTCGACGGGCTGACCGCGATCGAGTCCCCGGTGGTCGAGCTCGCGTTCACCCAGGCGTCCAAGCCGGCGGTGATGGCGGGCGCGGCGACGCTCGAGGACGAGGCGAACCTGGACTTCCGCTACCTGCTGATGCCGCGACGCTTGCTGTCGTAGTCGCCGGGTACGGCCGAGGTCCGCAACGGTTAGCCTGACTCGGAAGACTCGGGGAGAGGACGGAACATGGAACTCGGACTCATCGGACTCGGCAAGATGGGCGGCAACATGCGCGAGCGGTTGCGCCGCGCCGACCACACGGTCGTGGGCTTCGACATGAACCCCGACGTCCGGGACGTGGACAGTCTCGAGGAGATGGTCAAGCAGCTGTCCTCGCCCAGGGCGGTCTGGGTGATGGTGCCTGCCGGTGACCCGACCCGGGAGACGATCCGCACCCTCAAGGAGCTGCTCGACGAGGGCGATGTCGTGATCGACGGCGGCAACTCGCGCTGGACCGACGACCTGGTGCACGCGGAGATCCTCGGCGAGAAGAGCATCGGCTTCATCGACTGCGGCGTCTCCGGTGGCGTCTGGGGCCTGGAGAACGGCTACGCGCTGATGGCCGGCGGTGACCCGAAGGACGTGGAGAAGGTCCAGCCGATCTTCGACGCCCTCAAGCCGCCCGGTGAGTTCGGCTGGGTGCACGCCGGCAAGACCGGTTCCGGCCACTTCTCGAAGATGGTCCACAACGGCGTCGAGTACGCGCTGATGCACGCCTACGCCGAGGGGTTCGAGCTCCTCGAGAAGGTGGACATGGTCGAGAACGTCACCGAGGTGTTCCGGTCCTGGCGCGAGGGCACCGTGATCCGGTCCTGGCTGCTCGACCTGCTGGTCGCGGCGCTGGACGAGGACACGGGGCTGAAGAGCATCCGCGGCTACGCCGAGGACTCGGGTGAGGGTCGTTGGACCGTCGAGGCCGCCATCGAGCACGCCGTACCGATGAACGCGATCGCGGCGTCCCTGTTCGCCCGGTTCGCCTCGCGCCAGGACGACAGCCCGGCGATGAAGGCGGTCGCCGCGATGCGCAACCAGTTCGGCGGTCACGCGATGCACACCGACGCCCCGGCGACCAGCGCCGACGAGACGGGCACCCCGCCGACCACCTCCGACACCAGGTCGGGCAGTCCCGAGCAGACCGGTGCGGCCGAGTCCGCCGGGGCCGACTCCACCGCCGGCGAGAGCTAGGTCGTAGACATCCGTTGCACGTCGCACATCTGTCCCTGCACAACTTCAGGTCGTACGTCGACGTGGAGGTCGCGCTCGACCCGGGCGTGACGGCCTTCATCGGACGCAACGGCCAGGGCAAGACCAACATCGTCGAGGCGATCGACTACATCGCCCGGCTCGCCTCCCACCGGGTGGCGAGCGACGCCCCGCTGGTCCGGCACGGCACCGACCAGGCCGTGGTGCGTACCGCCGTGGTCCGCGACGAGCGGCAGGCGCTGCTCGAGGTGGAGATCAACCCCGGCCGGTCCAACCGCGCCCGGATCAACAAGTCGCCGCTGCCCCGGTCGCGGGAGATGATCGGCATGGTGCGCACGGTGCTGTTCTCCCCGGAGGACCTGACGCTGGTCAAGGGTGACCCGTCGGACCGGCGCCGGTTCCTCGACGACCTGCTGATCCTGCGGACCCCGCGCCTGGCCGGCGTCCGCGCCGACTACGACCGGGTGCTGCGGCAGCGGAACTCACTGCTCAAGACGGCCGGCGCGGCCCGGCGCGGATCCACGAGCTCCGAGGCGGCGCTCTCGACCCTCGGCGTGTGGAACTCGCACCTGGCCCGGACCGGTGCCGAGCTGCTCGCCGCACGGCTGACGCTGGTCGAGGAGCTCAGGCCGCTGGTCGGCAAGGCCTACGAGGCGGTCGCTCGTGGTGCCACCCGCTCCGACGCGACGATGGCCTACAGGTCGTCCTTCGAGCTGCCGGTCCAGGAGGGCGCGGCCCCGGACCGGTCTGCGCTGGCCGAGTCGATCCTGGCCGAGGTGGACCGGCGCCGCGGTGACGAGCTGGACCGCGGGATCAGCCTGGTGGGGCCGCACCGCGACGAGCTCACGCTGATGCTGGGGCCGCTGCCCGTGAAGGGGTACGCCAGCCACGGCGAGTCCTGGTCGTTCGCGCTCGCGCTGCGCCTGGCCTCCTACGACCTGCTGCGCGCCGGTGGGGACGACCCGATCCTGATCCTCGACGACGTGTTCGCCGAGCTCGACACCGAACGTCGCCGGCGGCTTGCGGAGATGGTCGCCGACGCCGAGCAGGTGCTGGTGACCGCCGCGGTCCCCGCCGACGTGCCCGCCGCGTTGGCGGGCGTCCGCTTCGATGTCGCCGATGGGGAGGTGACCCGTGTCTGACGACGAGCGCCCGGACCCGGTCGACCAGGTCGACCCGGTCCGGCCCGCCGAGCCCGCTGACGCCCACGACGACACCGGCCTGGACCTGGCCCGCAGCATCGCCCGCTCGCTGGCGGGCGGCAAGCGGCCGGCCCGGAAGTCCGCGCGTCCTGGTCAGCGGCCCCGCCGGACCGACCCGAAGGCGTCCGGGGCGCACGCCGACGACCGTGACCCGCAGCTGCTGGACTCCACGATCGGCCGGCTGATCGCGCACCAGGGCTGGGGCACCGACGTCCGGGTGCACGGAGTGTTCTCCCGCTGGGAGCACCTGGTCGGGCCCGAGGTCGCCCAGCACTGCCACCCCGAGTCGTTCGCCGAGGGCAAGCTGACCGTCCGCACCGACTCGACCGCGTGGGCGACCCAGATGCGGCTGCTCGCGCCGACCGCGCTGCGCCGCCTCAACGAGGAGCTCGGTGACGGCACGGTGACGCTGATCGATGTCAAGGGACCGTCCGGCCCGACCTGGCGCAAGGGACTGCGCTCGGTCCGCGACGGCCGGGGCCCGCGCGACACCTACGGCTGAGCGGGCGGACCGCGATCCACAGAGGCCGCCAGAGCCGATCTGACGGCCCCTCGCAGGTATGGGGAGTCGTCGGCACCCCTACGAGGCGCTCGCCGATGCCCTGTGAGGCCGGGAATCGCCCCTCGAGCGGTGACTCAGCCCCGACTCCTGTGGATGGAGACCCCGGATTCGGCCTTTTACGGGGTACACTGGACGTTGGGTCGTTCCCCAGTCATGGACCTGCAGAGAAGCCTTTCCGGGGCCGAGGTAAGGGACCGACCTTCGTTATGTCATCAGCTGTGCGCGGGCCGCGATGGGTGGCCCGGAAGCCGCGCAGCTTTAGAGGATCGAAGAGGTAGTGCCTCGTGGCTCCAGAGGAAAGTTCCGCACAGCCCTCCAGCACCCCCGACACAGATCTCACCCCCGAAGAAGTAGCCGAAGCCGCTGCTGCCCTCGCCCCCATCGGTGAGGGGCACGCGGTCGAGGAGGGCAAGTACGACGCCTCCGCGATCCAGGTCCTCGAAGGGCTGGAGGCCGTCCGCAAGCGGCCCGGCATGTACATCGGCTCGACCGGCGAGCGTGGCCTGCACCACCTGGTGTGGGAGGTCGTGGACAACTCCGTGGACGAGTCGCTGGCCGGCCACGCCGACAAGGTGGTCGTCACCCTCCTCGAGGACGGCGGTGTCCGGGTCACCGACAACGGCCGCGGCATCCCCACCGACGTGCACCCCGGCCAGGGCATCCCTGCGGTCACCATGGCGCTGACCATGCTCCACGCCGGCGGCAAGTTCGGCGGCGGTGGCTACAAGGTCTCCGGTGGTCTGCACGGTGTGGGTGTCTCCGTCGTGAACGCACTGAGCACCAGGCTGCAGGTCGACGTACGCAACCGCGGCTATCACTGGAAGCAGACCTTCACGTACGGCGAACCCGACGGCCCGCTCGAACAGCTCGAGGAGACCGACGAGACCGGGACCACCATCACGTTCTGGGCCAGCCCGGAGATCTTCGAGACCACCACCTACTCGCTGGAGACGATCACCCACCGGGTCCGGGAGATGGCGTTCCTCAACAAGGGCCTCGAGATCGTCGTCCGCGACGAGCGGCCCGAGGCGGGCGAGATCGCTGAGGCGGTTGCCGACGAGACGGTGCCCAACAATGTCGACCAGGACACCCCTGACGACATCCGCGGGGATGGCGCCGGCGCACTCGAGCAGGTGTTCCGCTACGACCGCGGCCTGATCGACTACGTCGAGCACCTCAACCGGCGCAAGGAGCACGCCCACCCGACAGTGATCTCCTTCGAGGCCGAGCAGCCGTCCTCGGGGATGAGCCTCGAGATCGCGATGCAGTGGAACACCTCGTTCACCGAGTCGGTGCACACCTTCGCCAACACGATCAACACCCACGAGGGCGGCACCCACGAGGAGGGATTCCGCTCGGCGCTCACCCTGCTGGTCAACAACTGGGGCGAGGAGTGGGGCCTGATCAAGAAGAAGGAGGACCGGGTCTCCGGCGACGACGTCCGCGAGGGCCTGACCGCGATCATCTCGATCAAGATGGCCGAGCCGCAGTTCGAGGGGCAGACGAAGACCAAGCTCGGCAACACCGAGGCGAAGGGGTTCGTCCAGCGGGTGGTCAACGACCAGTTCGGCGAGTGGCTGGAGAAGAACCCGGCCGAGGGCAAGGACATCGTCCGCAAGGCCCAGGCCGCCGCGTCCGCCCGCATCGCCGCCCGCAAGGCACGGGACCTGGTCCGCAGCCGCAAGGGCCTGCTCGGCGGCGGTGGCCTGCCGGGCAAGCTCTCGGACTGCCAGTCGACGAGCCCCGACGAGTGCGAGATCTTCATCGTCGAGGGCGACTCCGCCGGCGGCTCCGCCAAGAGCGGTCGCGACCCGCGGAT
>JAICRS010000059.1 GCA_025966335.1 Nocardioidaceae bacterium | reverse complement strand
GCTGGTACCCGAGCGACGCCGTCACCTACCGCCGCCCCGAGTCGTGGCTGCCGCAGCGCCGGATCCGGTTCGACCAGTACGTCGACCACCTGTGCCGGACGATCCACGGCCGTCGGTCGACCCCGCGGCTACTGGAGGCCGCGGTGCAGGCCGTGGACTGCCGCCCCGGAGAGATCATCACCCGCGACCACCCGCTCGCCGGCTGGCTGCTCGTGCGGCTGCTCGGGGTCCTGCTCGACTCGCCGCAGCACATGAGCCGCTGAGCCTCGAAGGAAGACGACGATGACCGAAGAGAACTGCTGCGCGGACTTCCAGCGCGCGGCCGGGATGAGCCGCCGCCGGTTCATGCAGGGTGTGGCCGCGGCGAGCACCGGCGCGGTCGCCACGACGATGTTCGGCGACGCGCTGCGGCAGACCTCGTTCGCGGCGACCCGTGACCGCAACGTGCTGGTCGTGATCAGCCTCCGCGGCGGGATCGACGGGCTCGGCGTGGTGGTCCCGCACGGGGACCCCGACTACTACCGGGCACGACCCGGGATCGCCGTACCCAAGGCCTCGCTGATCGCGCAGGACGACATGTTCGGCCTGCATCCCTCGATGAGGAAGCTCCAGTGGCTGTACGACGGGGGTGAGCTCGCCGCCGTACACGCCGTGGGGATGGAGCGGCCGAACCGGTCGCACTTCCTGGCCATGGAGGAGATCGAGGACGCCGACCCGGGATCGAGCACGCGGCGCGGCTGGGTGAACCGGATGATCGGCCTGAACGGGACCTCGCAGACCAGCGAGGCGATCCACCTCACCTCCTCGATCGTGCCGACGATGATGGTCGGTGACGCCCCGACCCTCTCCGCCGACAAGTTGAGCCTGATCAGGCTGTCGGGCGCCGACGACAACTGGTCCGCGCGGCGCCGCCGGCAGCTGCAGACGGTCTGGGGCAAGGCGCCCGGGCCGCTCGGGGACGCCGGCCGGTCCGCCCTGCAGACCGTGGAGCGGCTCGCGCCGGTGGCCGCGCAGAGCTACACGCCGCGCAACGGCGTGCGCTACCCGGAGGAGGAGTGGCCGGCCGCGGACCTCGCTCTCGCGCTCAAGGACACCGCGCAGCTGATCCGCGCGAACGTCGGCACCGAGGTGGTCTCCATCGACTACGGGTCGTGGGACCTGCACAGCGACTACGGCAAGGTCGCCTACGGCGAGATGCAGACGATGGTCGCCGGTTTCGCGGCGGCGCTGGACGCGTTCATGCGCGACCTCGGCACGCTGCGCTCGCGGGTCACAGTGGTCACGATCAGCGAGTTCGGCCGGCGGGTCGCCGAGAACGGCAACGGCGGTCTCGACCACGGTTGGGGCAACATGATGCTGGTCGCCGGCGGCGGCGTGAAGGGCGGCCGGTACTACGGCAGGTGGCCGTGGCTCGGCGACAACAAGCTGGTCGAGGGCGACCTCGCGGTGACCACCGACTACCGCAACGTGCTGGGCGAGATCATCACCCGGCGGTTCCCGGACCGATCGATCAGCAAGGTCTTCCCCGGCCTCCGCTACACCCCCCTCAACCTCATGTCCTGACCCCCTCCCCGTTGAGACGTGCCCTTTTCACCGTCGAGACGTGGACTTTTCGCTCTCGAGACGTGGGGTTTGCACGTCGTACACCCGTTGACGGCGGTCCCAAATGCGTCCGTTTACGCCGGAAATAGCCGAAACGCCACGCCACATATGCCTCACTGGATACGATTTGTCGGCGTTGTCAAGGCGACACGCCCGAAGCATCTGATTCGGCAGGTTGGGAGGCCTGCCGAATCTGCCGCCCGACCACTTCCGCGTGCCCTCATGACTTCGAGAACCGCCCACCTCGCCTATCTACTGGCTGCGCTGCTGGTCGGCTCGGTGCTGAGTGCCGCCCCCGCCGGAGCGAGCAGCGTCGAGAGCTACTCCGGCTACGAGCCGCAGGAGATCTGCACCGCCGCGCCCAAGCCCGGCACGGAGTACCTGCTGCGGTGGCTGGTCGACCAGTACCCGCACACCGGGTCCTCGGGCACCCTGCGGCCGTGCAACAGCGGCGGTCAGTCCGAGCACAAGGACGGCCGTGCCCTCGACTGGGCCGTGGACGCCGACCAGCCGCAAGAGGCGTTGCAGGCCGAGCGGTTCCTGGAGCGGATCTTCGCCACCGACCGCGCGGGCAACCCCGACGCGCTCGCCCGGCGGATGGGAATCATGTACGTCATCTGGGACGACTACATCTACTCGTCGTACTCCGGCGGCTTCCAGAAACGCCCCTACACGACGAACATCTGCGCCAAGCCGAGGAACTGCTCCAAGACGACCCGGCACCGCGACCACGTCCACATCTCGCTGTCGCACGCGGGTGCCTCGGCGCAGACCTCCTTCTATCGCGACCGCAACGTGCCGTCGATCCCGGTGTTCGAGCCGGGCACGGTGCAGCTCGACGCGGAGGACACCGCGATCGTGAAGCTGACGGTCCCGGCCGACGGGAGCACGGTCACCGCGGGGTTCAAGCTGTCGCGCGGGACGACGTACCGGATCGTCGCCGACGGGCTTTATCGGTACGGCGCGGGGGCGGATGTCGCGGATGCCGCATGTCGTTGGTCCGCGGACGGTTGGACGCCGAACGAGAGCGGACTGCTCGTCAACGGGAACAGCCCGTGGGCGTCTGCATGCGACGGCGAGCACACGCACGAGGCGACGATCACGCCACGACGGACCGACTACCTGCGGCTGCAGGTCGGTGACCAGCGCGGCCGGGACAACGAGGGTTCGCTGACCTTCTACGTGCTGCGCGAGGACCTGGCCAGCCGGTCGGTGGCCTCGCACCCGGCCGTGTCCGGGGCGGCGCCTCGCCCGGCCCGCCACGCCGGCCCTGGCGCCCGCCGATTGAAAAAGGAGCTCGTGACCGTGCGGGCGGCGTCTCGTCGCGGCGCCCTGACCGACCGGTCGCTGCGGCCGCGCTCGAGGTACCGCGTCGTGGTGACCGGGGTGGCGCGTAGCGGCGACGACGTGTTCGACGGCAGCTGCGTCCGGTACGCCGGCCGGTTCCGTCCCCAGCACACGCTCGACCTGACCAAGCCGGCGGCCGACCACCTGTCGCTGTACATCCAGGGCAAGCGGGTCGACCTGCGCGTGCCGCGATCCGGGGCTGACTGCGACCGGCGGACCCACCGCTACGTCGGCACTTTCCGGCCGGTCGTCCGCGGCAAGGCCCGGGTGAAGGTCTGGGACCCCTACACCTACGCCGACAACTCCGGCACGCTCACCGTGAAGCTCAAGAAGCGCCGCTGACCCGCGGCGTTCACCCCGCCCTCTCGTTGAGACGCGCAAGATTCGCCGTCGAGACGTGGAGTCTTCGCGCTCGAGACGTGGAGTTTTCGCGTTGTGGCCACGGTCGGCGCGGGCGAGGCGCGTCGTACGCCCGGGCCCGGGTCGCGGCGCATCCCTGCACGATGCGACCGGAACTTCTCCACGCCTCAAAGTGAATTTCTCCGCGTTTCAACGGCGAATTTCGCACGTCTCAACGGGGAGGGCGGGGTCACGTCTGGGCGGTCCGTGGCTGGGTACGCCACGGTTGCGGGGTCGGTGCGCAACACGGTCGCGGGCTCGGTGCGCAACACGGTCGCGGTCCGGGCCATCCGCGTCTTCCGGGCCACACCAGTACCGGCGGGTGCGACGTCAAGCAGTGGGCGTCGCACCCGTCACTTCTGCGCGCGTACGACGCCCAACGACTGTCGTGCGATCTCCCACTCCTCATTCGTGGGGATCACCATCACCGCGACCGGGCTGTCCTCGGCCGACACCACCCGGGCTTCCTGGGAATCGTCCTGGTTCCGGTCGGTGTCGAGCCGGATGCCCAGTGCCTCGAGGCCGCCGAGCACCTGCTCCCGCATCCGGGGCGAGTGTTGGCCGACCCCGGCGGTGAACGCGATCGCGTCGACCCGGCCGAGTGCGGCGTAGAAGGCGCCGACGTACTTCCGGATCCGGTAGCAGTACACCTCGAACGCCAAGGTCGCCGCCGCGTCGCCCGCATCGACCAGCTTCATCAGCTCGCGGAAGTCGTTCTCGCCGGCCATCCCCTTCAGGCCCGACTCGCGGTTGAGCACCCGGTCGATCTCCTCGAGCGACCAGCCGACCTCGCGGTGCAGGTGCGCGTGCAGCGCCGGGTCGAGGTCGCCGGACCGGGTGCCCATCACCAGTCCCTCCAGCGGGGTCATCCCCATCGAGGTGTCGACCGACTGCCCGCCTCGCACCGCGGTCGCGGAGCAGCCGTTCCCGAGGTGCAGCACGATCACGTTCACCTCCGCCGGCTCGCGGTCCAGCAGCCTCGCGGCCTCGCCGGACACGAACGCGTGCGAGGTGCCGTGGAAGCCGTACCGGCGGACCCGGTGGTCCTCCTTCCACGCCGCGGGCACCGCGTAGGTGTAGGCGTGCTCGGGCAGGGTCTGGTGGAACGCGGTGTCGAACACGGCGACCTGCGGCAGGTCCGGGAAGATCCGCTGGGCGACCTCCATGCCCTCCAGGTTCGCCGGGTTGTGCAGCGGCGCCAGTGGGATCAGCTCGGTTACCGCCTTGATCAGCTCGTCGTCGATCAGCACCGGGTCGGCGAACCGGTCGCCGCCGTGCACCACCCGGTGCCCGATGGCGGCCAGCTCGATGTCGTCCAGCGAGGGCCCCTCGGACGCGAACGCGCGGAGCACCGCACGCAACGCGTCGTCGTGGGACTCGATCCGCTGCTCGCGCTCGCTCTCGCCGTCCGGGCCGCGGTGTCTCAAGAGTCCGTTCGACTCGCCGATCCGCTCGACGAGCCCGCCCGCGACCGAGGTCCCGGTGGAGGCGTCGACCAGGCTGTACTTCAGCGAGGACGAGCCCGCGTTGATCACCAGCACGCAGTCGCTCATCGTCCGGCCCCCACGATCTGCCCGCCGCTCTGCTGCGCCTGGATCGCGGTGATCGCCACCGTGTTGACGATGTCGGGCACCAGCGCCCCTCGGGACAGGTCGTTCACCGGTCGGCGCAGGCCCTGCAGCACCGGGCCCACGGCGACCGCACCGGCCGAACGCTGCACGGCCTTGTAGGTGTTGTTGCCGGTGTTCAGGTCCGGGAAGATGAACACCGTCGCCCGGCCCGCGACCTGCGAGTCCGGCAGCTTCGTGCGCGCAACCGCCACGTCGATCGCCGCGTCGTACTGGATCGGCCCCTCCACCAGCAGCTCCGGCGCCCGCTGCCGGACCAGGTCGGTGGCTGCGGACACCTTCTGTACGTCGGTGCCTGCGCCAGATGTGCCTGTCGAGTAGGACAGCATCGCCACGCGAGGCTCCACCCCGAACGCGGCCGCGGTGGCGGCGGACGAGATCGCGATGTCGGCCAGCTGTTCCGCGGTCGGGTCCGGGTTGACCGCGCAGTCGCCGTAGACCAGAACCTGGTTCTCCAGGCACATGAAGAACACCGAGGACACCACGGAGACGCCCGGCAACGTGCGGACCACCTCCAACGCCGGTCGGATCGTGTGCGCCGTGGTGTGCGCGGCGCCGGAGACCATCCCGTCGGCGAGGCCGAGCAGGACCATCATCGTGCCGAAGTAGGACACGTCGCAGACGATGTCCCGGGCCTCGTCCAGGTCGATCCCGCGGTGCGCACGGCGCTCGGCGTACTCCTTGGCGAACTTCTCCCGCAGCTCCTCGTCGAGCGGGCTGAGCAGCGCCGCCGCGGACACGTCGAGCCCGAGGCTGGCGGCCTTGGCGTTGATCGCGATCGGGTCGCCGAGCAGGGTCAGGTCGGCGACGCCGCGGCGAAGCAGGATGTCGGCGGCGCGCAGCACCCGCTCCTCCTCGCCCTCGGGGAGCACGATGTGCCTGCGGTCGGCGACCGCGGTGTCGATCAGCTGGTGCTCGAACATCAGCGGGGTGACCGCGGTGCTGCGTGCGACCTCGAGCCGGTCGAGCAGCGCGTCCCCGTCGACGTGGCGGCCGAACAGGCTGAGCGCGGTGGTCACCTTGCGGGTGGACTGCCTCGTCAGGCGCCCGCGTACGGCGGAGAGGGCGGCTGTGGCTGCGTGGGTACCCAGGTTCGTGGCCACGATCGGCATCGTCACACCGAGCCCGTCGATCAGCCGGGTGACCTGTTCGGGCAGCGCCAGCCCACCGTTCAGCACGATCCCGGAGCTCTGCGGGAACGTGGCCGACGAGTGCGCCATCAGCACGCCGAGGACGACCTCGGGACGGTCGCCCGGCACGATCACGACCGCTCCGTCGATGAGCCGGTCGAGGACGTTCGGCATCGTCATCGCCGCGACCACCAGGCCCGTCGCCTCGCGGTTCAGGAGCTCCTCGTCGCCGCTGACCAGAGTGCCGTCGACCGCACCCATCAGGTCGCCGACCGAGGGCGCGCTGAGGATCGGCTCCTCGGGGATCGCGAAGGCGGGTACCTCCTCGCTGCCCAGCGCAGCCGTCACTTCGGCCGCCGCCGAACTATCAACCCGGTTCGCGATGATCGCGAACAAGCTGCCGTGGTTCGCGCGGAGCTCGGCCGACGCCATGTCGGCGATCGTGGTGACGTCCTCAGCGGTGCGGCCGGCGCCGTTGAGGACCAGCAGCACCGGCGAGCCGAGGTTCGCTGCGATCCGCGCGTTGTAGGAGAACTCGGTCGGCGTGCCGATGTCGGTGTAGTCGCTGCCGACCACGACCACCGCGTCGCAACGGTCGGCCACCCGGTGGAACCGCTCGACGATCCGGTCCAGCGCCGCGGTCGGGTTCGCGTGCACCTCGTCGTAGGTCACACCGGCGCACTCGTCGTACGACAGCTTGACCGCCTCGTGCCCGGTCAGCAGCTCCAGCACGTAGTCGCGGCCGGCGTCCGCGCGGACGATCGGCCGGAACACGCCCACCCGCTCGACCCGGCGGGAGAGCCGTTCCAGGACGCCGAGCGCGACCGTGGACTTGCCGGTGTACCCCTCGACGGAGGCGATGTAGACGCTGCTGCCCATGCCGGTCAGGCTAGTCCGCGGCCTGTCGCGGCGGGCCCGCGGCGGGCCCGGGCCGGGTCAGTGCTTGAAGTCCAGCACGATCCGGGTCGGGTGCCGCAGCGCGAAGATCCGGAACGGCGCCCGCCGGTCCAGCCCGAACCCGAAGGTGACCGACCCCTCGAAGTCCCCGGTGAACGCGACCCCGCGCAGGGTCGGGAAGTCGAGCGACTGCTTCCGGGGACCGTCGTAGACCGGGTTGCCCCGGCGGTTGTGCGCATAGGCGCTGGTGAGGCTGAGGAACATCTTCTGCTTGCCGGGCAGCCGGACCAGGTGGCCCGAGCCCTCCCGGTGCAGGCGCCGGGTGTAGTCGACGGTGAAGCCGGGACGCAGACCCCGCACGTCGACCACCACCCGGTCGAAGCGGGCGTGCCTGGCGTAGCGGAGGTCGACGACCTTCGGCATCCGGACACCGTCGGCGGCGGCCCGGGTGACCCTGTCGGTGCGCCAGTCGGGCAGCGCGGTCGCAGCCGGTGTCGAGCCGGCGACCAGGCCGAGAGAGACGGCCGCGACGGCGAGCCCGAGACGAGTCCTGTGGAACATGTGAGCCCCCTGTGGGGAGGGCTCCTCGCTGGTCCGCGTCGGGCGGGGCGGGAGCCGGGTACCTGGTAGATGCCTGAGTCGCCCGGGTGGTTTACCGCGGCGGCGAGAACCGTTTGTGGAGACGTTTCACACCATTGGCGTTCCCACTAGTGGCAACTCCGCAAATAGTTGGTAGGCTCGTCAGTGCAGCAGATGCAAGTTCCAGCAGGTAGACGCCCGCGGAGTTTGTGATCCGACGGCGTTTCTTCTCAGAATGCTCAAAGCTTTTCGAGGGGGCACGGCGTTTCACCGCATCTGATGCGGGGCCGTCGAAGTGACGGTTCCACGCCCCGTTAGAGGAGTAAGTGAGCATGGCTCAGGGCACTGTCAAGTGGTTCAACGCCGAAAAGGGTTTCGGCTTCATTGCGCAGGAGGACGGCGGCGACGACGTCTTCGTGCACTACTCGGCGATCCAGTCGAACGGCTACAAGTCGCTCGATGAGAACCAGAAGGTCGAGTTCGACGTCACCCAGGGTCCCAAGGGTCCCCAGGCGGAGAACGTTCGCCCTCTCTGATCACCAGAGAAACGCCTGCATAAGGCAAGCGATGGCCCCAACGGAATCCGTTGGGGCCTTTCGTTTTGTCCTAAATGACTATGGGTACACGTCGTGTCGTCCACGAGAATGGTCTGACACCAGCGGCCACGATCAGGGGACACAGGTAACTGCATGCGCGTCACAGAAAGGAGCAGCGTCATGGACGATCAGCTGAACGTCCCCCTTGAAGACGCCGAGCTCCTCGCGGAGGTCGAGCTGACCACCAACCTGATCATCGCGGCCACGGAGTCGGAGGCATCGCTCAGCGAGGCCGAGGTCGACCAGATCCTCGGGGTGGTGGGCCACGCCCAGGACCCGGCCGTGATCCCCTCGCAGCAGAAGCGCGAACCCTCCGCCTGACCCCGTGAGCGTCCGACCGACCGCGCGCTACCCCCGCGAGGGGCGGAAGCCGCGCAGCCGCAGCGAGTTGCCGACCACGCACACGCTGGAGGCCGCCATCGCGGCACCGGCCAGCATCGGGTCGAGCAGCCCGAGGGCAGCGACCGGGATGCCGACCACGTTGTAGGCGAACGCCCAGAACAGGTTCTGCTTGATCGTCCGGAGCGTGCGCCGGGACAGCTCGATCGCGTCCCCGGCGGCCCGGAGGTCACCGCTCATCAGGGTCAGGTCGCTGGCCTCGATCGCCACCGCGGTGCCGGTTCCCATCGCCACCCCGAGGTCGGCCTGGACCAGGGCGGCCGCGTCGTTCACGCCGTCGCCGACCATGGCGACCGTGCGCCCCTCCTGTTGCAGCCGGGCGACCGTGCCGGCCTTGTCCGCGGGCATCACCTCGGCCAGCACCCGCTCGATGCCGACCGCTCGGGCGGCATGGGCCGCGGCGGTGCGGTGGTCGCCGGTGAGGAGGTACGTCGCCAGGCCGAGCTCGTGCAGCCGGCGTACGGCCTCCTCGCTCGAGTCCTTGACGGTGTCCCCGACCGCGAACACGGCGGCGGGCTCGTTGTCGAGATGGACGAGTACGGCGGTGCGGCCGGCGTCGCGGGCACGGTCCACGGCCTCGCCGAGGTCACCGGGCAGCTCGGCGCTGTCCGAGGGGGCCCGACCGACCCGGACGGTGCGGCTGTCGACCGTGCCGGAGACGCCGATGCCCTCGTGGTTCTGGAAGTCGGCGACGGTGGCCCGCTCCGGGCCCTGGTCCGCCGCGAAGCCGGCGATCGCCCGGCCGAGCGGGTGCTCCGAGGAGCCCTCCAGCGCGCCGGCGAGCCGGACCGCGTCCGGGTCGCGGGCGACCACGTCGTGCACGCTCATGCGGCCGGTGGTGACCGTGCCGGTCTTGTCCAGCACGACGGTGTCGATCCGGCGGGTCGACTCGAGGACGGTGGCGTCGCGGATCACGATGCCGAGCTGCGCGGCGCGGCCGGTGCCGACCAGCATCGCGGTCGGCGTGGCCAGCCCGAGCGCACAGGGGCAGGCGATGACCAGCACCGCGACGGCGGCGGTGAAGCCCGCGTCGAACGGCTGCCCGGCGAGCACCCAGGTGAGCAGGGTGAGTGCGGCGATCACCAGCACCACCGGGACGAACACCGCGGAGATCCGGTCGGCGAGCCGCTGCACCGGGGCCTTCCCGGCCTGGGCGTTCGAGACCAGCGTGGTGATCCGGGACAGCGCGGTGTCCCGGCCGACCCGGGTCACCTCGACGACCAGCCGGCCGCTGGTGTTGAGGGTGGCGCCGATCACGTCGTCGCCGACGGCCTTGTCCACCGGCAGGCTCTCGCCGGTGAGCATGGACTCGTCCACGCCGGAACGGCCCTCCAGCACCCGGCCGTCGGTGGCGACCTGCTCACCGGGACGGACCAGGAAGCGCATGCCCGGCCGCAGCATGGCGACGTCGGCCAGCCGCTCGGTGCCGTCCTCGTCGAGCACGGTCGCCTGCTTGGCGCCGAGGTGCAGCAGCTCGCGGAGCGCGGACCCGGCCCGGTGCTTGGCCCGGGACTCGCTCCACCGACCCAGCAGCAGGAACGTGGTGACGGTGGCGGCGACCTCGAGGTAGCTCTCCTCGGCGCCGGTGGCGGCCAGGTAGAGCGACCACAGGAACGCCACGGTCGTGCCCAGCGACACCAGCGTGTCCATCGTGGAGGCGGCGTGCCGGGCGTTGACCGCGGCGGCCCGGTGGAACGGCCAGCCGCCGTAGAGCAGCACCGGTGCGGTCAGAGCGACCGCGAGCCAGGTGATCGCCGGGTTGTGCGGGATGCCCGGCGCCATCATCAGCACCAGGACCACTGCCGTCAGCGGCGCGCTGACGAGCAGCCGCCGGCGCAGGTCGGCACCGACGCGGTCCTGGTCGTCGTCGGGGGCCGCCCCGTCGACCGCCGGCGAGGCGGTGTATCCCGTCTTCTCGACGGTCCGGACGAGGGTCTCCTCGTCGGTCGAGGACGGGTCGTAGTCGACCGAGGCGGACGCCGTGGCGAGGTTCACACGCGCGGTCACGCCGTCGATCCGGTTGAGCTTCTTCTCGACCCGGCCGACACAGGAGGCACAGGTCATCCCGCCGACCAGCAGGTCGACGTGGGCGGTGCTCCGGGTGGTCGGGTCGGTCGAGAGCGTCATGCGACCTCGTAGCCCGCCTCGTCGATCGCGGCGCGCACGGCCTGGTCGTCGATGTTGTCGCCGTGCACCACGACGGTGCCGGTCTCTACGGTGACGTCGACCGAGCTCACGCCCGCGACCTCGGAGACCTCGCTGGTGACCGCGTCGGCGCAGTGCGAGCAGGTCATCCCGGTAACGGTGTACGTGGTGTCAGTCATCTGTTTCTCCTTGCAGATAAGGGTCGTTTGCTCCGGCGTACGGCGGTCGTCGGCTTCGACGTACCCCCCGGCTCAGGTGCGTAACAGGCGGGCGATCGCGGCCGACGCCTCGGCGACCTTCTCGTCGGCGTGGGTGCCGCCGTCGGCCATCGCGTCGCGGACGCAGTGGCCGAGATGGTCCTGGACGAGACCGACCGCGACGCCCTGAAGCGCCTTGTTCACGGCCGAGACCTGGGTGAGGATGTCGATGCAGTAGGTGTCCTCGTCGACCATCCGCTGGAGGCCTCGGATCTGCCCCTCGATGCGGCGCAGCCGGGTCAGGTAGGCGGCCTTGTTGTCGTGGTAGCCGTGGGTCTCGGTCATGTCTGCAAGTTATACCCCATAGGGGTATTACGCAAGGGCCTGACTTGCGCGGTAGACACCGCTAGCGCCTAGCATGTCGGTGATTTCCTTTCCATATCCCAGGAGTTCGCCGTGCGGTTGCGCTTTCGCCCCGTAGACGAGACGTTTTACGACCTCTTCACCCAGCAGGCCACTCACCTCGTCCACGGAGCCGGTCTGCTGGCCGAGATGCTGGGTGAGGGCAACGACCGTGAGGGCATCGCGCAGCGAATGCGGGACGCCGAGCACCAGTGCGACGAGACGACCCACGCCATCGTGCGTCGGGTGAACAGCACGTTCGTCACGCCGTTCGACCGGGAGGACATCTACAGTCTCGCCTCCAAGCTCGACGACATCATGGACTACATGGAGGAGGCCGTCGACCTGGTCCTCCTCTACGAGGTGGAACACCTTCCGTCCGAGCTTGCGAACCAGGTCGAGGTGATCCAGCGCTGCGCGGAGCTGACCGCCGAGTCGATGCCGCGGCTGCAGACGATGAAGGATCTCGAGGAGTACTGGATCGAGATCAACCGGCTCGAGAACGCCGGTGACAAGAGCTACCGGCGGATCCTCGCGAAGCTGTTCGGCGGCAAGTACGAAGCGCTCGAGGTGCTCAAGCTCAAAGACATCGTGGACGCCCTCGAGGGGGCGATCGACGCCTTCGAGACCGCGGCCAACATCGTCGAGCAGATCGCCGTCAAGGAGTCCTGAGCGTGGACCTCGCGATCATCATCGCGGTAGTCGTCGTTGCCCTCGTCTTCGACTACACCAACGGTTTCCACGACGCCGCCAACGCGATCGCGACCTCGGTCTCGACGCGCGCGCTGACCCCGCGCGTGGCGTTGGTCATGGCCGCGATCATGAACTTCGTCGGCGCGTTCCTGGGGCAGAAGGTGGCCAAGACCGTCAGTGACGTGATCACGGTCCCGGAGAGCAGTCACGGCCTGATCATCGTGATGTCGGGCCTGCTCGGGGCGATCGCCTGGAACATGCTGACCTGGTACTTCGGCATCCCGTCGTCGTCGTCGCACGCCCTGATCGGTGGTCTGGTCGGCTCGGCGCTGGCCTCCGGGGCGATCGTGAAGTGGGACGTGATCATCGACAAGATCGTGCTGCCGATGATCGCCTCGCCGCTGTTCGGCTTCGCTGCCGCGTTCCTGTTCATGCTGGCGATCATGTGGATCTTCCGACGGAAGAGCCCGTCCAAGACCAACCGCGGCTTCCGCCTCGCCCAGACCGTCTCCGCCGCCGCGATGGCGCTGGGCCACGGCCTCCAGGACGCGCAGAAGACGATGGGTGTCATCTTCCTGGCGCTGCTCGCCGGCGGGTACGTCGTCGAGGGGGACCCGCTCCCGGTCTGGGTGATCATCGCCGCCGCCTCCGCGATCTCGCTGGGCACCTACTCCGGTGGTTGGCGGATCATGCGCACCCTGGGCCGCCGGATCATCCACTTGGACCCGGCTCGCGGGTTCGCCTCCGAGACGATCGCCGCCGGTGTTCTCTACACCACTGCCTATGCGTTCGAGGCGCCGATCTCGACCACCCACACGATCACCTCGGCGGTGATGGGCGCCGGCGCGACCAAGCGGTTCTCCGCGGTCCGCTGGGGCGTCGCCCGCTCGATCATCACCGCCTGGGTGCTGACCTTCCCGATGGCCGGCCTGGCCGCGGCCGCCTGCTACTGGATCTCCCACCTGCTGCTCGAGGTCATCCCGTAACACCCGGGGGTCGCTCGGCAATCCTCAGGAACCGGTCCTGGTCGCACGTTCGGTCCCGAATGGTCGTCCCCTGGTCTGGCCAAGAGCCGTTCGGGACCGAACGCGGGGCAGGGGCCTCGTGACCGGTGCCGCCGCGCAGAAAGGGCCATGTCCTCCCCCGTGGAGGCATGGCCCTTGTCGTGCGGCGCGGCTCAGCCGAAGCGGCCCGAGATGTAGGCCTCGGTGGACTCCTCGTCGGGGTTGGAGAAGATCGTCCGGGTCGGGTTCATCTCGACCAGCCGCCCCGGTCGGCCGGCGCCGGCGAGGTTGAAGAACGCGGTGTCCTCCGACACCCGCGCGGCCTGCTGCATGTTGTGGGTGACGATCACGATCGTGTACTCGCTCTTCAGAGAGTGGATCAGGTCCTCGATCGCCGAGGTGGAGATCGGGTCCAGTGCGGAGCACGGCTCGTCCATCAGCAGCACCTGCGGCTCCACGGCGATCGCGCGCGCGATGCACAGCCGCTGCTGCTGGCCGCCGGACAGACCGGCGCCGGGCCGGTCGAGGCGGTC
>JAICRS010000276.1 GCA_025966335.1 Nocardioidaceae bacterium | reverse complement strand
TGATCAGCTGCACACCGATGAGGTTGGTTCCCTGCGATGCGCCGGTGCCCGGGCCAACCGTCCCCTTCGTGATGAAGCTCACGAATCGGCCGACCAGGCACGAGGTGGCACCGTTGCCGGTGTCGCAGATCGTTCTCGCACCCGCCGCAGAGCACCGTTCCGTACCGGCTACAGCCGGCGCACGAGGGCGGCAGGACGACCTCCAGCAGGCTCGCGAGCGACATGACGCCAGCCTGACCGATGGGGCCTTATCGGCCCCTTAGCGGCGGCTTACCGGGGCGTGATGGCCAGCTGATCACCGACCTGGGTGCCGGACGTCGCAATGGCGCCCACCGGCAGCTCGATGCAATCGCGGGCACCACGCGCCCACCAGATCACGCGCCACGGCCGAAGGCCCGTCACCGCCTTCGTGACGCGCCCGGACCGGTCGATGAAGACCACGTCGATGGGGAAGCGCATGAAGAACATGTGGATGCTCTGCGTGCGCTCGATGAGCAGGCCCTCGCCGGGATCGAGGCCAGAGCGGTTCAAGAGGCCCACGACCCGGTCGCCCATGCTGCGGGCGACGCGCGCGCGGTCGGCCACCACGGTGCCGCGGGTCTCGTTCCGAATCTCGGTCGTTGCGGGCATCAGGTGGATGCTAGCGGACGTGAAGATGCCCCGGCCGCGTGGCCGGGGCATCTGCCGAAAGGGGGCGGTGGGCTACTTGATCAGCTGCACACCGATGAGGTTGGTTCCCTGCGATGCGCCGGTGCCCGGGCCAACCGTCCCCTTCGTGATGAAGCTCACGAATCGGCCGACCAGGCACGAGGTGGCACCGTTGCCGGTGTCGCAGATCGGATTGCTGCCGTTGATGTAGGCACCCTGCGAGAAGGCCTTGCCGTACGAGTTGCTCATGCACTCAGGGATGGTGCTGCTGCACAGCTCGAACGCGGCGAACTGGGGCAGGTGATACCACTGGTTCGAGCCCTTACCGCCGACGTTGGCCGCCGGGCAGTCGATGGCCAACGGGCCGCTCGGCTGCGTGTCGCAGGTGAGGTCGAACTGCGGAATCTGGACCACCTTGCCGGCATAGTTGTCGTTGATGGCGTCCTCGACGCCCTTCGAGTTCACGTTGCCGGTGGCGGTGATGTACTGCCACGAGGGCAGGTCGATGGCCGGGTTGTTCGGGTTCTGGATCGAGGCGATGAGCTCCGACGTGCCGCCCGCGGTGGGCGTCCAGTCCAGCCAGCCCACGTTGCCTGGGCCGTTCTTGCAGAGCGGCACCACGACCGGCTCGAGGGTGACCGGCCACTCCGTCGCCGGGAAGACCGGCGCCGGATTGTTGGACCCGTCGCAGCCGAGAACGGTGGTCGGGATGGTCACGGGGATCACGTCGCAGCCTGAGGCCGCGGAGCAGATCTGCGAAAGGTAACCGGCGACCGCGGTGGCGGGCGCGATGGCCGTGAACTGGTTGATGCCGATGACGCGCGCCAGGAACGTCTCGAACGTCTGTGTCCCGACCGCCTGGACACCGGCCGCGTTCGTGGGGATGTTGCCCGCGCCGACCTGGGCCGCGCCGGCGGCATCAGCGGCCGGGCCGCCCGCCGAATCCAGCAGCTGGCCCGTGATGTCGACGTAGTAGGCGCCCTCCTTGCCGGTTCCGTTGTCGGTGAAGACACCGTCCACGGCGGCGAGCACGTCCGCATCGGTCTTGGTCGGGACGACCCCGGCCAGGCGCTGGGCGAGGACGACCGCGCCGGCCTCGGAGGCCGCGTCGGCCGCGTTCTGCGTGATGCGCTGCTTCCCCCAGGCGAAGCCTCCGTCGATCACGATCCCGACCATCGCCACCAGGACGACGAGGGAGAGTGCGACGATGACCAGCACCTGGCCGCGCTCACGCTCGTGCCCTCGAGCGGTGATGGATGGGACCCTACGGAGTTTCATAGCTTCGCTCCACTGGTTGTCGTGATGTGCTCGACATGTCGACCACGCCTACGAGATTGCCGATGATGGGGGTGGCAGCCGTGTACTGGTAACGGACGACGACTTCGACATCGCAGGCGATGGCGACCGGCGTCACACAGACCGCGGCGCTGCCATTGGGCTGGCGGAACGTGACGTCCACGTTCGCCGGTGAGAGGCCGAGGGACACCGCATGATCGATGGCCTCGGTCTCGATGACCGTGAGGTTCTGGTCGACGATGCCGACCCGGACGGCCTGGCGGGACGCGTTCGAGATCGTGTTGAACGCATAGACCGCGCGGCCGAGGTCGAGGATCCCGACCAGGAGCAGGATGAAGATCGGCAGGATGAGCGCGAACTCAACGAGCGTCTGGCCCCGCTCATCGCGTCGGCGGCGAAGGGGCTTGCTCATGGCTGCGACACCGGGCCTACTTCGAGGTCGGAGTCACAGGGGTAGGTCTGGCCTCCGATCAGTGACTGGTACTGGACGATGTAGTTGCCATTCCCCTGCGTCGGCGGTGCGGCCGTGTACGTTCCGGTGAATCCGAACGCGCGCCAGGGAGCCTCGGCCTTGTTCGATGACAGGCCCACCAGCTGTGGCATTGCACACGTTGGGGGCGGGGGCGGCGGAGGAACGCTGTGCGTGACGGTGATGGTGTCGCCTGGATCGCGGCAGCTGTCGGCTGGAATGCTCTGGGTGTCGACCTGCTCGGTGTCGAATCCGGCCGATGGGTTGAAGTTGGCGACGTCGAAGTTGACGTCCCACGCGGTACGCGCCGCGGCCACGGTCATGCCGACCATGTTCGGGACGGCGACATCCGGAGCGGTGCAGGTGGTCGCAGTGCTCGTCGTGACCGTGACGACCGTGCTCTTGGCCATGCAGGCACCGGCGGTGACGCTCTGTGAGCTGACCGTTTCGGTGTCCTGGCCGGTCGCCGGGTTGAACGTTCCGGTATTGAATCCGGCGCCGAACCACGTCGTCCGAGCGGTCGCCACTGACTGGCCGACCAGGTTGGGAACGACGGCGTCGATGCAGGTGGGCGGCGAGGGAAGCGTGCCTCCGACCGGCACGCCGTTGATGATGCCACCCCGGACGTCGAAGTTTGCCTCGGCGACGAAGGTGAAGGGGCTGCCGACGATCGCGCCCACGATCGGCGTGACGAAGGAGAGCTCGCAGGTCATGCTGACCGTGACGCGGTCACCGATCTCGTACGGATCCGCGGTGCCGACCCGATTGGTGAACACCGGGTCGGGGATGGCGGCACGGTCCCAGACGGTGCCGGACGGCGGGTCACAGTTGATCGACTGGAGGTCGCGGATCACCTCGTCGCGATATGCGTCCTGTTCGGCCGTGGTGCCGGTCCCATCCCACGTATCGGGGCCCTGTGCCGCCGCGTTGGCCGCGATGCGCGCTGCGTTGTTGAGGGCGACGTAGCCGAAGAAGACGCGGCCGAAGTCGATCGCCAGCACGAGGAGCAGCACCAGGACGGGAAGAATGAGCGCGAACTCGACCATGGCCTGGCCGCGTGTGCGCTCGGTGGTGTCCCCGCGTCGGAAGGGCAGCTTCATGAGTGGTGGTACTCGGAATACGGGCAGTAAGCTCGCGCAGTGTCGCAACGTCACCT
>JAICRS010000356.1 GCA_025966335.1 Nocardioidaceae bacterium | reverse complement strand
TCGGCGGCCAGGACTCACACGGGGTGAAGTCGTCCAGCACCACGACGCCGCCCGGCTCAACCAGGTCGATGATCGTGTCGGCGCCGCTGTCCTTGGGTTCGCGCGCGTCCAGGAACAGCAACGAGAACGGGCCGTGCTCGCGCAGCGTCGACCAGTCCGCGGCCTTCACCTCGACCTGCTCGTCGCCGACGAAGATCTCCGCAGCGGCCTCGGCCAGCTTCGGCTCGAGCTCGGCGGTGAGGATCCTGGCTCCCTCCCGCACGCCGCTGCGCAACCACGCCGTACCGACCCCACATCCGGTGCCGAACTCGGCGAGCGTGCCGGTCCGGGTGGCGGCCAGCGCGGCGAGCAGCCGACCGGTCTCGTTGCGGCAGAAGGAGACGTATCCGTGCTTGCGGGAGACGTCGAAGGCACGCGAGACGATCTCGGGAAGCTCGGGAGGGGCGCTCATGCCGTGCAGTCTCTCAAACCAGGTCGGGACGTCCACGCAGCGGGACGTCGTCTCATCATATGAAATGCTCGCGCGTCTGGGCGGCATCGCGTCCGACGGCTTGTTAACCTCAGGTCATCATGCGGAGCTTCTTCGTACTTATCAGCCGCCGTGGCGGGGCCTCTTAAGTAAGGCCACCTCGCCGCGGAGTCTGGCATGTCTGGCCCTACGAAGAACCTCCGCAGCGAGTATCTGACGCACAGCAGATCGCACCGCTCATTTCGAGATTCCCTCGGCTTCCGCGCAACCCGCGACCGAGGATCGAGTCTCCACCGCTCGTAGCGGAGCCCCGCCCCACCGATGCAGGTGGAGCACCCACGATCTTTCGCGGTCACCCCGCCGGATCCGCTACCAGCATTCTCCCAAGCACACCGTGCCCGACGCCGGGCACACTCGATCCTCAATGGAGCAAAGCCATGTATGACATGTATCCCGAATGGGGCCCGTCCCGTCACCGAGAGTCCGAGGACAGCGCGCCGGCCCTGCAGTCGGTCCAGTCGGGTCTCGACCTCAGAGACAACGGCGGTCAACGCCCCGACGACAACTAGCATCACCGACCATGACCCTGCGCACCCAGGCACTGAAGCTTGCCGTCATTCCCGGCGACGGGATCGGTCCGGAGGTCACCGCCGAGGCACTCAAGGTGCTCGAGCAGGTGGCCCCGGCCGATGTGAAGTTCGAGCCGACCCGCTACGACCTCGGCGCCGAGCGGTACCTCGCGACCGGCGAAGTGCTGCCCGACTCGGTGCTCGCCGAGATCAGGGACCACGACGCGATCCTGCTCGGCGCGGTCGGCGGCACGCCGGGTGACCCGAAGCTTCCGGCGGGGATCCTGGAGCGGGGTCTGCTGCTGCGGCTGCGGTTCGAGCTCGACCACTACGTGAACCTGCGGCCGTCGCGGATCTTCCCGGGCGCCAGCTCGCCGCTGGCGAATCCCGGTGAGGTCGACTTCGTGGTGGTCCGCGAGGGCACCGAGGGGCCGTACGTCGGCAACGGTGGCGCGTTGCGGGTGGGTACCCCCGCCGAGATCGCCACCGAGGTCAGCGTGAACACGGCGTTCGGGGTGGAACGCGTCGTCCGCGACGCGTTCACCCGGGCGAGCAGGCGTTCGCGCAAGAAGCTCACCCTCGTGCACAAGACCAACGTGCTGGTGCACGCCGGTGCGGTGTGGTCGCGGCTGGTCGCCGAGGTCGGCCGGGAGTTCCCGGAGGTTACGGTCGACTACCTGCACATCGACGCGGCCACCATCTTCATGACCACCGACCCGTCACGGTTCGACGTGATCGTCACCGACAACCTGTTCGGCGACATCATCACCGACCTCGCCGCTGCGGTCACCGGCGGAATCGGCCTG
>JAICRS010000367.1 GCA_025966335.1 Nocardioidaceae bacterium | reverse complement strand
TGCCCGCGGTGGCCACGGATCGGCCGACACCTGCCGAGGACGCGCCGCGATCCTCGTCCGCGCCGCCTTCCCCGCGGGTCTGTCCGAAAGCGTGTGTAAGCGGCGTGGCCTGATGGTCCGCGACCAAGGGTCGTGGGCCGGAGAGGATCACGTACGTGACCACATCGAACAAGGCTGGGGAGCCGACCACGCCGGGATCGCCGGCAGAACGGGTCAGTGTCGACTCGCTCGAAGCGATCGCTGAGGACCTCGTCGACGAGGCCCGAGCCAAGGGCATCGCGTTGACCGGCGACGGCGGGTTGCTGCCCGCGTTGGTGGCCCGAGTGCTCGAGACCGGCCTGGCGGCCGAGCTGACCGATCATCTCGGCTACGAACCGCACGCGACCGAGGGCCGGGGTTCGGGCAACTCCCGCAACGGCAGCTTCGCCAAGACGGTGACCACCGAGATCGGCGAGGTGCCGATCCGGGTGCCCCGGGACCGCAACGGGACCTTCGAACCCAGGCTGGTGCCGCATGGGGCTCGGCGCCTGGACGGGCTCGAAGCGCAGGTGATCTCGCTGTACGCGTCGGGGCTCACCACCGGAGAGATCCAAGGCCACTTGGAGGAGATCTACGGCACCAGCATCAGCAAGGACACCGTCAGTCGGATCACCGACGCGGTCGTCGCGGACATGGAGGCGTGGCAGTCCCGGCCCCTCGACGCCGTGTATGCGGTGGTGTTGATCGACGCCATCGTGGTCAAGGTCCGCGACACCCAGGTCGCCAACCGGCCCGTCTACGTGGCCATCGGGGTGAACCTGGACGGCGAACGTGACGTGTTGGGCCTGTGGATGGGCCCCACCGGCGGCGAAGGCGCCAAGCAGTGGATGACCATGCTCACCGAGCTCCGCAACCGCGGTGTGCGCGATGTGCTCATCACCTGCTGTGACGGGCTCAAGGGCCTGCCCGACGCGGTGCGCACGATCTGGCCCGACACCACCGTGCAAACGTGCGTGGTCCACCTGGTGCGTAACAGCCTGCGCTACGCGTCGAAGAAGCACTGGCCCACGATCACCCGCCAGATGCGAGCGATCTACACCGCGCCGACCGTGCCGGCCGCTGAGGAAGCCTTCGAGCAGTTCGCCGAGCAGTGGCGGGACATCTACCCGGCGATGATCGCCGGCTGGGAGAACGCGTGGGAGGAGTTCGTGCCGTTCCTTGAGTTCCCGCCCGAGCTCCGTCGGATCGTCTACACGACGAACTCGATCGAGAGCCTCAACGCCCGGTTCCGGCGGGCAGTGCGCCACCGCGGGCACTTCCCGACCGAGCAAGCCGCGCTCAAGGTGCTCTACCTGGTGGCGACCCGGCGGCGGAAGAACCGGGACAACCTCGTCGGCCGGACCAACGGCTGGAAGGCCATCCTCAACGTGCTCACCGTTCACTACGGTGCCCGCGTCATCGACCATCACTGAACCAACCACCGCCACGGCCACTTACACACGAGATCGGACAGACCCACGCAGGAGGAAGGCGCATCCGTAGATGCGGCGACGACGAGGACGCTGCGAGCGGC
>JAICRS010000168.1 GCA_025966335.1 Nocardioidaceae bacterium | reverse complement strand
TCGCCCGATACGGTCGCGCAACTGTTCCGCGCTGGAGGCCAGGACGTTCGCGCGTGGCCGCCAGCAGTTCTCGAGCTGGAAGTAGGTTCTGTCAGTGGCATGTCGTATCAGTGAGCTCGTGCTCGGTTGCCGCGATCCTGAGGTGCTGGCGCGCTTCTGGTGCGAAGTCCTCGACTTCGTCGTGCTCGACCGCGAGGAGGACGGCACGTTGGAGATCGGGCCGCGCGAAGGGTTCGGCGGTCCGCAGCCCACGATCATCCTCAGCCGCAGGGATGAGCCGGAGCGGGGAAAGCCCCGGCTGCACATCGACGTCAACGCTACCGACCGCGATCAGGATGCCGAGCTCGAACGGCTTCTCGAGCTCGGTGCCCGGCCGGCCGACATCGGTCAGACGGGGGAGGAGCAGTGGCATGTCCTGGCCGACCCGGAAGGCAATGAGTTCTGCCTGCTCAGGGCGCGCCTCGACCCACTCTGATGCTCGGCGGACGCTGAGAGGCCGGACCTAATTGGGTGTGTCACTTGCTGCGCGGAGGGTTTCCATGGTCGCCGTGCGGGCATGCCGTACCCAGGTGACTTGACCGATGACCAGTGGCAAATGTCGGAGCCGGTGTTGAACGCGCCGCTGCTCACGCAAAGGCACCTGGGTGCAGGCCCTGACGGTGTTGCAGTCGCCGTTCGCCAAGGGAACGGGAGGGCGGAGCAGACGCCCCGATGATCGTCATCGACACTCACCGCGCTCGCGGCGCATCGAACAGTGAGCTCACTTCCACGATCGAGGCGGCCCCTACGGCCGAACAAGGCCGCCAAGCGCATCGTCGCCGTCGACGTGACAGGCGTGCCGGCTCGAGCTGGTCCGCGATGACGTGTCCGCGCAGGACGACCATCGCCATCTGCAGGGAAGGCAGTCAGGTCCAGAAGCCGGTGCGGAACTCCTCGCTCACCGTCAACGGGCGCCAACCGAGCCAGCCGCCGCTCGTGGCTCGATCGTCGTCATCGACGGGAAATGCAACCCAGCCGACGCAACCTTTCGCCGACATCAGGAGTCATGAGGGGTGAGACAGCACCGCAGGGGTGCAGGGTGAGCAGGTGGACATGTTCTCGGCGACGCGCACGCACGCACCCTCTTTCGAGGAGTACGCCGCCGCGACATGGTCGATGCTGTACCGCAGCGCCTACCTGCTGGCCGGCAACCACGCGGACGCTGAGGACCTAGCGCAGCAGACGCTGATCAAGGCCCACGCTGCGTGGGCGAAGGTCAGCGCCTCGGACTCGGCGAACGCCTACGTACGGCGGATCCTCACCAACACGTTCCTTTCCTCCAAGCGACCTAAGGCGCGCCGGCTGGAGCTGCTGACTGATGAGATCCCGGAGTGGGGCGGTGCGACCGGCACGGCCGGGGGTGCTCCGGGGTCGCCGGGGACGTCCGAGGAGCGGATGGCGCTTTGGCCGCACGTCAAGCAGCTGCCGCCGCAGCAGCGCGCGGTCATCGTGCTGCGCTACTTCGAGGACCTGACCGAGTCGGAGATCGCTGAGACGCTCGGTTGCTCGCGTGGCAACGTGAAGTCCACGGCGCACCGCGCCCTCAAGAGCCTGAGGGCCGCGCTCGGCGCGTCCGACGAACAGACCAGACCAAAGTCCAACGGGAAGGAGGGCTGAAATGCACGAGAACTTCGAGGAGATCCTGACGCGCGAGCTGCGCCAGGTCGCCGACCGCGTGGAGGTCCCGCCCTTGCCGGACCTGCCCTCGGACCTGCCGTCGCGGTTCGTCTGGCAGCCGGTGCTGGCGGCCGCGGCCGTGGTGCTGATCGCGCTGGTCTCGCTGGTGAGCCTTCGACCTGACGGAGGCAGCACGCCCCAGCCGGCCCCGCAGCCGACTAACGTGGTCACCGACGACGCGACCGACTCCCTGCCGGAGGCGGTGTCCACGGGGCCGCCGACGGTGCCCTACCTGCTCGAGCGGGTCGTGCACGTGGGCGACGAGTCGTTCCCCGGCTACGACTGGGTGGACGGGACCACGCAGGGCTGGGTGGCGTTGGAGCCCCCTTCTGTGTGGTGGTGGAGCAACGGCGGAGCGCCCGACCAGCTGCGAGTCGCCGTCGAGCAACCGCCCGTCGTGTCACCCAACGGTGAGTATCTCGCATACCTCTCCACCGAGGGTGAGCTGAACGGGTTCCAGACCGCGCCGGACGGCGAGGGGATGGGCATCCCCGCGTCGGTCCCCGTCCGGGACGACGACGGGGTCGGCACCCGCATCGGAGCCGTCACCGACGACGGCTGGGTGATCGCCAGCGGCCGAGGCGTCGGCGTCCTGTGGCGCCCGTTCGTCGACGGCGGCACGGTTGACCTGACGCAGACCGCCCCCGGCCAGCTGGTCTGGCAGGCGACGAACGCGGGTCTGGTGGTCGTCGACGGCACGGGCGACGCCCGCGATCCGGGGAGCGGCCGCGTCTACCTCGCTGACCTGACGGCCGATGGCGAGCTGGTCCCGATCGTGGACCTGCCCAACTTCGGGATGGCCGACGTCTCCGGCGAGTGGGTGGCGTGGGTCCCTGCCGACCAGATCGTGGGCGATGTGAGGGAGTACGACGAGATCCGGGTCCGTCGCCTCGACGGTGGCGGTCAGGGCGTGCTCTCGCCCCCGCAGGGGTGGCGCTTCAGCAACACGGCCTTCACCTTCGAGGACAACCAGTTCTTCGTCGCCCGGGTGACCGACGGGCAACAAGAGCGGATGGCGCGCTGCAGCCCGGCACTGCAGGATTGCCTGCTGCTCGACACCCCGTGACACCTCGGTGAGACTTCGGGGGTGGAGGTCGACTTCAGCGAGGACGTCTTCGACTGGCGCGCTCCGTCGCCGTACTGCTACGTGGTGGTGCCGGACGACGCGAGCGACGAGACGGAGGAGTCCCCAAGGACGTTCGCTACCCGGTGCCGCTCAAGGGCCTGGTCCGCCGAGCCGAGCGGATCGGGACCGGCAACCTCATCTCGGTGTCGATGGTGCTGGGCGAGTGACCGGCCCGGACTGTGCCAGGACACCCCGGTCTGAACCAGCGCGCCGTTGTCGCACGTCCATGCACCGGCCTGAACGCCCTCAATGCAGCAGACATCCGGTCCACTCGGCGGCCCAAGCGCGACCGTCGATAGGGACACCAAGTAAGACCTACCGCCAAGTCAGGTGTGCTGCACGTGACTAGTTGCCGTGCCAGGACGACCACAGCGCGGCGTACGACCCGTCCTGCTCCACCAGCTCGTCGTGAGAGCCGAACTCGCTGATCCGGCCGTCCTCGACCACTGCGACCCGGTCCGCGTCGTGCGCGGAGAACAGGCGGTGCGCGATCGCGATCACGGTGCGGCCGTGCAGCACGGCAGCCAGTGACCGCTCCAGGTGACGGGCCGCCCGCGGGTCGATCAGCGAGGTCGCCTCGTCCAGCACCAGCGTGTGCGGGTCCGCCAGCACGAGCCGCGCGAGCGCGATCTGCTGGGCCTGGGGCGGGGTGAGCGAACGTCCGCCGGAGCCGACGACCGTGTCCAGTCCCTGAGGCATCTCCTCGACCCAGTCGCGTGCGTCCACCGCCTCGAGAGCGGCCAGCAGCTTCTCGTCGTCGGCGCGCTGGTCGATCGCCAGGGCGAGGTTCTCGCGCAGGGTGCCGACGAACACGTGGTGCTCCTGGGTGACCAGGGCGACGTGGCCGCGCAGGTGGGTCAGCGGCAGCTCGGTGAGCCCCACGCCACCGACGGTGACCGCACCGGTCCGCGGCGGGTGGATGCCGGCCAGCAAGCGGCCCAGCGTCGACTTCCCCGCGCCGGACGGCCCGACCATGGCGATCCGCTCACCGACCTCGACCGACAGCTCGACGCCGTGCAGCACGTCGCGGCCGCCGCCGTAGGCGAAGCGCACGTCCTCGGCCTCGATCTGCTCGCCCTGCGGGTTCCGCCCGGTCACCTCGCGGTCGTCCGGCACGTGCGCGACGCCGAGCAGCCGGGCCAGCGACGCGGCACCGACCTGGAGCTCGTCGAGGATGGACACGATCCGGTCGACCGGGTCGATCAGCATCTGCACGTACAAGGTCGCGGCCGTGACGTCCCCGAGGGACACCGAGCCCTGGGTGTAGAGGTAACCGCCGAACAGCAGGGTGGCGACCGTGGGGATCAGATAGGCGATCTCCACGGAGGGGAAGAACACCGTGCGCAGGAACAGCGTGTACTTCTCCGCGTTGTAGGACTCGGTGATGTCCTCGTCGATCTTCTTCAGCCGCCGGTCGGTCAGGTTGAGCGCCTCGACGGTGCGCGCCCCCTCCACCGTCTCGGTGAGCGAGGCGTTGATGGAGGCGTACGACGCGTTCTCCCGCAGGTAGCCCTCCTTCGCCCGGCCCAGGTACCACTTCAGGCCGATCACCAGCGGCGGAACTCCCAGCACGCACGGGACCGCGACCCACCAGCCGACGGTCAGTGCGGCGATGAAGGTCAGCGTCGCGGTGATCACCGCGATCACCCACTCGGGCATCGCATAGCGCACCGACCAGCCGAGCTGCTCCACATCGCGGGAGGTGCGGGTCAACAGGTCACCGCTGCCGGCGCTCTCCACCACACCCACCGGCAGCGCCAGCGTGTTCTTGACGAAGTCCTCCCGCAGCTCCGCGAGCACCCGCTCACCGAGCACGAACGACACGTAGCGGGCGTACCGGGTCAGCAGTGTCTGGACGATGAGGAACCCGGCCAGGATGGCGATGATCTGGTTGACGTGGCCGAGCGTGGTGCCCTTCTCGACCGCCTCGACGAGGTCACCGAGCAGCCGTGGACCGGCCAGCGCGGCAAGCGCAGCCAGCCCGTGCAGCGCGAGGCCGCCGTACATCCACTTCGGGTACTTCCGCAGCACGTGCAGGGCGTACCGGCGTACCTGCGGCCCGGTCGCGACCGGCAGCATCTCGTTCATACGGTCGCCTCCTCCTCACGGGTCACGACAGCGCGGTACTCGGGCACCTGGGTCAGCAGGTCGCGGTGCATGCCGAAGGCGACCACCACGCCGTCACGCAGGAAGGCCACGTTGTCGACCCGGTCCAGCAGCAGCGGGCTGGTCGTGGTCACCACGGTGGTCCGGCCGGCGCGCTGGACGTGCAGCCGGTCGGCGACCCGGGCCTCGGTGTGCGCGTCGACGGCCGAGGTCGGCTCGACGAGAATCAGCACCTCCGGGTCCGCGGCGAGCGCGCGGGCCAGCACCAGCCGCTGCCGCTGCCCTCCGGAGAACGACCGGCCGCGCTCGGTGACCACCGTGTCCATGCCTTCGGGCAGGGCTTCGAGGACGTCGTCGGCCGAGGCGGTCTGCAGCGCCGCCGCCACCGCGGTCGCCCCGCGGTCCCGGATGTCGACCTGGTCCTTGAGGACGCCGGAGAACAGGGTGCTGCCGGCGTCGGACACCACGATCCGTCGCCGCACCACCGCGCGGGCCAGGCCGGCCAGCGGTACGTCGCCCCAGCGCACCTCGCCCTCGGCGTAGCGGCCGAGCCGGTCGGCCAGCGCCGCGCTGTCGTCGGGACGGTCCGACACGATCGCGGTCAGCTGTCCGTGCGGCACCCGCAGACCGCTGTGTACGTCGACCAGCTCGGCGTCGAACGGGGGCTCCTCGTAGCCCTGCTCCGGATCGGTCACTTCGGGCTCGAGTGCCAGGACCTTGATCACCCGTCGTGCGGCCACGAACGCCCGGATCCACTTGTTGGCCACCTCGGTCGCCGTGCGCAGCGGCAGCATCAGGAACGCCGCGTAGCCGTAGAACGCGACCAGCTCACCGGCGCTGATCCGGCCCTGCACCGCGAACCGGGCGCCGAGCCAGACCACCAGCACCACGAACACTCCGGGAAGGAAGATCTGCAGCGCGTCGAGCACCGACTGCAACCGGCCGACCTGCACGCCCGCGTGACGGACCTTCTGCGAGTCGCGCGAGTAGCGGTCGTGGAAGACGGCCTCCCCGCCGATCCCGCGCAGCACCCGCAGCCCGCCGACGATGTCGGTCGCGAGGTTCGCCAGGTCGCCCATCATCTCCCGCTGCGTCAGGCTGCGCTTCTGCAGCGGCTTGAGCAGCGGACCGACCGCGAGCAGCAGCAGCGGGACCCCGATCAGGACCACCAGGCCGAGGGTCACCGAGGTGCGCAGCAGGATCACCGCGACCACCAGGAACGACACGACCGCACCCGCGGCGCGGGCTGTGATCTCCATCGCGTTCCCGAGGTGGGCCAGGTCGTTGGAGCCGATCGCGACCACCTCGCCGGTGGCCACCCGCTTCGGCAACGTCGCCCCGAGGTGGGTCGCCTGCCGCGCGATCAGCTGGACCGTGCGGTACGCCGCCGTCAGCCAGTTGGTGACCGCGAACCGGTGCCGGACGATCCCGGCCGCAGCCTGCACCAGCCCCACGCCCAGGAGGGCCATCGCCCAGAACACCAGTGAACCGGTGTCCTTCTCGGTGATGCCGCGGTCGATCGCGAGCCCGATGATCGCCGGCATCACCGCCTGCGCCACCATCCAGATGATGCCGAAGACCGCGGCCAGCAGCAGGGTCCGCCACTGCCCCTTCATCAGCCACCAGAGGAAGCGGCCGGGTGAACGGTGGTCGGCTACTCCGGGGTGTTCGAGGGGAAGGTGGCGCACTCCTCAAACGGTACGTATCC
>JAICRS010000176.1 GCA_025966335.1 Nocardioidaceae bacterium | reverse complement strand
CGCCAACTGGGCAACGGTCACCGCGCTCGCCGGACCGCGGGAGGTCGAGGGCTTCCCGCTCGACGGCCTGACCGACGGTGGCGCGCGCGCGTGAGACTGAGGAGCACGCTCACGGTGCTCCGGTCCGGAGCACCGTTGACCCGGCTCAAGGCCTTCCGGGACGGGCAGGCGGCGGTGCGGATGGCCCTGGTCGGCGCCGCCCTGGAGCTCGGTGTGCTGGACGCGTTGTCGGACAGAACCGCGACGACCCGCGAGCTGGTGGATGCGCTCGCGGCGCATGACGTCCCGATGAGCGACGTCGCCCTGTTCGACGCCTATCTTCAGGTCCTGGCCGCCGCGGGCCTCGTGGATCTCGACGGCAGCCGGTGGCAGCTGACCCGCAAGAGCCGGTCGATCCTCGAGGACGACGTCGCCCGCGCGTCGTACGAGGCGTTCTCCGGCTACCACGTGGGCCTCTACCGGGACCTCGGCGCCCAGCTCGCCGGCGGTCCGGCACGGCGGGACATCACCGAGCGCGGTGAGGTGATCGCCCGGCTGTCGAAGGCGTTGGAGCCGTTCGTCGCGGCGACCGTGGCCGACCTGGTCGCCCGGCAGGGTCCCGCGCACGTCCTGGACATCGGCTGCGGCGCGGGGCGTCAGCTGGTCACCATGCTCCGAGCGGCGCCCTCGGCGACCGGGACCGGGATCGACACCGACCCGGGTGCCGCGGCGCTGGCCGAGGACACCCTGCAGCGCAACGGACTCGGCGACCGGGCGCGGATCCTCGTCGGAGACGCGCGCGAGATCCTGGGCGACGCCGCGCGCATCGGCGGACCGGTCGACCTGGCACTGCTGGCGAATGCGATCTACTACGTGCCGGTCCAGGAGCGGGTCGACTTCCTGCGCGAGATCGCCGCGACGCTGGCGCCCGGCGGTCTCCTGGTCACCGTCTCCACCGTCATCGGCCCGGCCCTCTTCAGCCGACACTTCGACCTGTTGCTGCGCGCGCAGGCCGGGCAGATGGAACTGCCGGTCGCGGAGCAGCTCACCGACCAGCTCCGCGCAGCGGGCCTCGACCCCGAGGAACCACAACGTATCGCTCCGGGCGAGCCATTGATGGCGTTCGTGGCGACCAAGCCGCTGTGAGCGTGGCCGGCTACGACCTCTTCGTCAGTCGGCGCGGCTTCTTGGCGAGCTGGGTCGCCCGTCCGTGCAGCGCGGTGATCAGCGCGGCGAAGGACGCGTCCGTCTTGTCGCTGCGGTCGAAGGTGGTCAGCAGCATCAACGGTTTCATCCGCTGCCGGGTGACCGCCTTGGCGTAGGTGAACTCCTTGAGCCCGTCCGCGCCGTGGACCCGTCCGAACCCGGAGTCACCGACCCCACCGAACGGCAGCGACGGGATGCCGGCGAACGAGATCACCGAGTTGACCGAGGTCATCCCGGACCGCAGCCGTCGGGCGATGTCGGGGCCGTGCTCCTTGGAGAAGACGGCTGACCCGAGGCCGTAGCGGGTGGCGTTCGCGCGGCTGACCGCCTCGTCCATGCTGCGCACCCGGGTCACCGTGACGGTGGGGCCGAACGTCTCCTCGGTGATCGCGGAGGAGTCGTCCGGGACGTCGGTGAGCACGGTCGGCTGGATGAACCGGTCCCCCACCGCGTCGCTGCCACCGACCACCGCGCTCCCGCCCCGAGACAGCGCGTCGTCGATGTGGCGGCGCACCACGTCGACCTGCTCCGGCATCGTCATCGGCCCGAGCTTGGCGTCGGTGTCGATCCCGGCATGTACCTCGCTGGCTCGTCGGGTCAGCTCGGTGAGGAACCCGTCGTACACCCGCTCGTGGACGTAGACCCGCTCGACGCCGGTGCAGGTCTGTCCGGCGTTGGCGAACGCACCCCACGCGGCGGCGTCCGCGGCCGCGGCGATGTCGGCGTCCTCGTCGACGATCAGCGGGTCCTTGCCGCCGGCTTCGATGATCACCGGCGTGAGGTTCTCCGCGCAGGCGGCCATCACCTTCTTGCCGGTCTCGGCGGAGCCGGTGAACGCGACCTTGTCGATGTCCGCGCGGCACAGCGCAGCACCGGTCTCGCCGTGGCCGATCACGACCTGGAGAAGCCGGTGGTCGGGCACGACCTCGGCCAGGCTGTCGGCCAGCCACACCCCCACGCCGGGAGTGAGCTCGCTCGGCTTGAACACCACGGCGTCCCCGGCCGCCAGCGCGTAGCCGATCGACCCCATCGGGGTGAAGACCGGGTAGTTCCACGGACCGATCACGCCGACCACACCGAGCGGGAGGTACTCCACCGTTGCGGCCTGGTTGGCCATCAGCAGCCCGGAGGAGACCTTGTGCCTGCCCAGCACCTTCTCCGCGTGGCCGGCGGCCCAGCTCAGGTGGTCGATCGCCAACCCCACCTCGAGCTGCGCGTCCGCGTGCGGCTTGCCGGTCTCCTGGTGCACCACGTCGGCGAGCTGGCCCATCCGACGGGCGAGGACGCCCTTCCACTGGTTCAGGATCCGCTTGCGCTCATCGAAGCGAAGCGCGGACCACCAGCCGGCCGCCTCCCGGGCCCGCTCTACGGCGGCGTCGACGTCGGCGGCGTCGTCGATGGTGTGCACGCCGACCACGTCGCCGGTGGCGGGGTTGATCGACTCCAGCTTGTCGCTCATCAGCTCGCTCCTCCGTGCGTACCGCGGATCAGGTCGGCGGCCTTCTCGCCGATCATGATCGTGGGTGCGTTGGTGTTCCCGCGGGGTACGACGGGCATGACGGATGCGTCCACGACCCGGAGCCCCTCGAGACCGCGGACCCGCAGCTCGGGGTCGACGACGGCCTGCTCGCCCTGGCCCATCGCGCAGGTGCCCACCGGGTGGTAGAGCGTCTGGGTGTTCTGCCGCAGGTGCTCGGCGATGTCGCCCTCCGACGGCGTGACGCTCCCGGGCATGAACGGTTGGTCGATGTACCGCGCGATCGGTCCGGAGGACACCGTCTCGAGCAGCCGCTGGACGCCGGCCACCATCGCGTCGAGATCGGCCGCATCGTCGTAGTAGGCGGGGTCGATCTCCGGGTGCCAGCGTGGATCCAGGGACCGCAGCCGCAGCTGTCCACGGCTGGCGACGCTGATCAGCGTCGGCGCCACGGTCACCTTGCGGGTGGTCGGCTCGTGGAGGCCATTGTCCCAGAATCCGCTCGGCGCCACGTGCACCTGGAGGTCGGGAGCGGCCAGCCCGTCGCGGCTGCGGAAGAACCCGCCGGCCTCACCGACGTTGGACACCAGCGGCCCACGTCCGGCCGCCTTCGCCTTGCCGAAGTTGAGCAGCGTGTTGAGCTCGGCGAGGTCGGAGGTGTCCTTGGTGTGCCACACCAGCGGTGCGGCCGGATGGTCGTGCAGGTTCTGTCCCACGCCGGGCAGGTCGACGACGACGTCGACACCGACGTCCCGCAGGTGCGCGGCAGGCCCGATGCCGGAGAGCATCAGCAGCTGCGGCGAGTTGATGGTGCCGCCGGACAGGATCACCTCCGCGTCGGCGTAGGCGACCTCCTCCGCGGCGCCGTACTGGTAGGCGACTCCGACGGCGCGCCCGTTCTCGACGACGACCCGGGTGGCGAGGGCCCCGGTACGCACGGTGAGGTTCGGGCGGTCGCTGACCGGCTCGAGGTAGGCCTTGGCGACCGACCAGCGTCGCCCGTTGCGGCAGGTGACCTGGTAGAGCCCCGCGCCCTCCTGCTCGGCGCCGTTGAAGTCGTCGGTCGGCTTGAAACCGTTGGCGACCGCCGACTCGACCCAGGCGTTGCTCAGCGGATGGGTGTAGCGGCGGTCCTCGACGTGCAGCGGTCCGTTCTGGCCGTGGAACGGCGCTCCGAGACGAGTGTTCGCCTCGGCCCTGATGAAGTACGGGAGGACGTCGTCGTACCCCCAGCTGGTCGCACCGTGCTCGTCGCGCCAGGTGTTGTAGTCGAGGCGGTTGCCGCGGATGTAGATCATCGCGTTCATCGACGAGCAGCCGCCGAGGGCCTTCATCCGCGGCCAGTACGCCCTGCGAGCATTGAGCTGCTTCTGCTCGGTGGTGTTGTAGTGCCAGTCCCACTTGGTCTTGAACAGCGTGGCGAACGCGGCCGGGATGGTGATCTCGTCGGCGACGGCCTCCCCGCCTGCCTCGAGGAGCAGGACTGAGGTTCCCGGGTCCTCCGTGAGCCGCGCCGCGAGCACCGCACCGGCACTGCCGGCTCCGACGATCACGTAGTCATGGGTCTGCTGGCTCACATGGTCTCCTCGGCTGCCCGGTGGGTCCGCTCGCGCGCGTGCGACCGAACCTAGCCCGCGGCGGGACGCACGACAATGACCTGTTCCGTCTCCTCGCAAGGAGGCACCATGGGTACTGCGACAACACTGCCGCGAAGCGGACCGTTCACCCGCGTGGCGCACGCGACCGGCGATGAAGAGTTCACCTCGCACATGCCGTACCCGGTCACCCTCACACCGGCTCAGCTCCTCCACTGACCGCCGAACGTAACCACGGGGCCCGCGGTTCGTTGTTCGGGTGTCCTGCCCCCGCGCCCCGAGGTGAACCATGACCGCACGCCGTGTCGCCATCGCATCCGCCCTCGCCATGCTGGCGACGATGGCGCCATCGGTCTCCACACCGGCCACGGCCGCGGCGGAGCCGAAGACCACCGACGGTTGCATCAGCAGCGTCCCGGAGCCGGGCACCAGCGAAGCCGTGGAGATCTGCTACACGCTGTTCAAGCCCGCCGGTGCGAGCCGCGCGCACAAGGTTCCGATGGTGTTGCACAGCCATGGGTGGGGCGGATCGCGCACCACCGACGCCGACTCGTTCGCCAAGTGGCTCGACGCCGGCTTCGGCATCTTGTCCTTCGACCAACGGGGGTTCGGCGAGAGCGGCGGCAAGGCGCACGTGGAGAACCCGGCCTATGAAGGCAAGGACGTCCAGCGGCTGGTGCGGCTGGTCAGCAAGCTGCGCTGGGTGAAGAACGACGGCAAGGGAGACCCTCGGTTGGGTGCGATCGGCGGCAGCTACGGCGGCGGCTACCAGTTCGTCGGCGCGTTCCGCCAGCTGATGGACCGCGGGGAACCGATCTTCGATGCCCTGGCCCCCGAGATCACGTGGTACGACCTCAAGGAGAGCCTCGCCCCGCAAGAGGTGGGTCGCAGCGCCTGGATCACCGCCCTCACCGCGGCAGGCGCCGAAGCGCTTCCACCCGAGGTCGTCGCCGCCTCCGTGCAGGGCGTGGCCACCGGAATGTGGCCCGACGGAACCGTCCCCGGAACCACTGACATGAACGCGTTCTTCAAGAAGAACGGGCCGGCCTGGCACGTGGCGCAGGGCCGCCGCCTCGACATCCCGGTGCTGTTCGGCCAGGGCGCCACGGACACCCTGTTCCCGCTCGACCAGGGCCTGAAGAACTTCCAGCGGGCGCTGACCCCGAAGGCACGCAAGCACAGCATCTTCGTGGGCTACAACGGCGGACACGTCCTGCCCGCGGTCTTCCCCCAGGCGGTCGGCGTCGCCGGGGACCCGTGCAGCAAGAAGCTCGCCGGTGGTTCGTTCACCGACCTCGCGATCCGGTTCTTCACCGAGAAGCTGAAGCGCAAGAACACCGGGCTCAGCGGGTACGGCCGCTACCACCTGGCCACGGCTGGTGCCGGCTGCACGACGGTTCGTTCGGTGGCCGCGGACAAGACGTTCCCGGTCGGCACCGTTGCCACCAGCGAGACGGTCGGCGCCCCGATCGCGGTCAAGATCGCCGACGGACCGATCCGGGTCGCGGGCACGCCGTACCTCGAAGGCACCATGTTCGCCGCCGGTGTGAACAACCGCGCCTTCTACGGCCTCGCCGTGGGCACCAGCCCGGCCGACGCCCGGCTGGTCCAGAACAACGCGCTGCCGGTCAACGAGCTCGCGCCCGTGCTCGGTGAGGAACGCAGCATCGAGCTGCCGTCGGTGGCCGTCGATGTCGCGAAGGGTGAGTCGCTGTTCGTGCTGGCGACGCCGATCAGTGACACGTTCGTGGGCATGGGCAGCCGTACGCCGGGCGCGATCATCCTCCAGGACGCGGTCGTACGGCTCCCCGTCGTGGGTCGCTGAGCACAGGAGAAGGCGGCGTCAAGAGAGCCACCATCATCTACGGACTCATCCCGCCGCTTCAGCTTGCGTGGCTGTACTCGTAGTCGATCGGGTCGCGGCCCAGGTAGACCTGGATCGCGATGTCGGCCCACTCCCGCTCGGTTGGCTCCTCGGCCGGCTCCCGGTCAGCCGACTCGTCGGTCCGGGCCCCGTCGCCGGGACCGTCACGACCGCCCGGGCCGGCTTCTCCGCCACGACCCGCACCAGGCCGCTTGCCGACCCT
>JAICRS010000219.1 GCA_025966335.1 Nocardioidaceae bacterium | reverse complement strand
TGACGGCGGTCGTCCTGGTGGTCGTGCTCGTCACCAAGTTCCTCCAGGGCGCCTGGATCGCGATCCTCGCGATGGGCACCTTCTTCATGATCATGCAGGCGATCCGTCGCCACTACGACAAGGTCGGCGCCGAGCTGGTGATCGAGGAGGACGACCAGGTGCTGCCCACCCGGGTGCACGCGATCGTCCTGGTCTCCAAGCTGCACAAGCCGACGATGCGGGCGCTGGCCTACGCCAAGGCGGCCCGTCCCAACGCGCTCGAGGCCGTCTTCGTCGACACCGACTCGGCGGTCACCGCCCGGCTCCTGGAGGAGTGGGACGGGCGTCGGATCGACGTACCGCTCAAGGTCCTCTACTCGCCGTACCGCGAGATCATCAAGCCGATCGTCGACTACACCCGCAGCATCCGCGACGCCAACCCGCGCGGTGTCGTGGCGGTGTACATCCCCGAGTACGTCGTCGGCCGGTGGTGGGAGCAGCTCCTGCACAACCAGACCGCGCTGCGGCTCAAGGGCCGGCTGCTGTTCACCGCCGGCGTGATGGTGACGTCGGTGCCCTACCAGCTGCGTTCCTCCGAGCTGGCCAAGGAACGGGAGGAGCGGCTGCGCACCCAGGTCCGGGCCGGCGACGTACGCAGCGGCCGGGTGCTGCGGGACAAGGACCGGCGGCCGAGGAACCGGCGATGAGCGGCCGGCACACCGGTGCCCGGAGCCGGGCGAACCGGGGCCGGTCCCTGGTCGGCGAGCGCTGGACCGTCGACGTCGGGCCGGTCGCCCACGGCGGGCACTGCGTCGCGCGCCACCAGGGTCTCGTCGTGTTCGTGCGGCACACCCTGCCGGGGGAGCGGGTGGTCGTGGAGATCACCGAGGGCGACGACCGGTCGAAGTTCGTGCGCGGCGACGCGGTCGAGGTGCTGACCGCGTCTCCCGACCGGGTGGCGCCGCCCTGCCCGTTCTCCGGCCCGGGCATGTGCGGCGGCTGCGACTTCCAGCACGTCGCCGTGCCCGCGCAACGTGACCTGAAGGCGTTCGTGGTCCGGGAACAGCTGCAGCGGCTCGCCAAGCTCGAGGTGGACGTGACCGTGCAGCCGGTGCCCGGCGACGACGAGGGGCTCGGCTGGCGCACCCGCGTGCAGTACGCCGTCGACGCCGACGGCCACGCCGGGCTCCGCAAGCACCGCTCGCACGAGGTGGTCCGGATCGACGTCTGCCCGATCGCGCACCCGGGTCTCCCCGTGGTGACGTCGGAGGACTGGTACGGCGCGGACTCCGTCGAGGCGATCGTGTCGAACACGGGGGAGCAGCTCCGGCTGGTGACCGCCGACGACGAGCTGTTCCTGGACGGGCCGAAGGTGCTGCACGAGCGGGCGCTCGGACGCGACTGGCGGGTGACCGGCTCCGGATTCTGGCAGGTGCATCCCGGCGCCGCCGAGACCCTGGTCGCCGCGGTGATGGACGGCGCCGCGCCGCGGCCCGGCGAGCACGCGCTGGACCTCTACTCCGGCGTGGGGCTGTTCTCCGCTGCCCTCGCCGAGGCCGTCGGTCGGACCGGGTCGGTGGTGGCGGTCGAGTTCGACGAGGTCGCGGTCGGTGACGCGGCCCGCAACCTGGGCGACCTGCCCCAGGTGGCGCCGGTGGTCGACCGCGTGGACCGGGCCCTGCGGAACGGGTCGGTCGGCGAACGCGCCGACGTGGTGGTGCTCGACCCACCCCGGACCGGTGCCAGGCGCGACGTCGTCGAGGGCATCGTCCGGTTGGCGCCGCGGGTGGTGGCCTACGTCGCCTGCGAGCCGGCCGCCCTGGCGCGCGACGTGGCGATCTTCGGCGAGCATGGTTACCGGCTCACCAGCGTGCAGGCCTTCGACCTGTTCCCGATGACGCACCACGTCGAGTGCGTCGCCATCCTGTCGCGGGCGTCACGTTGAGACGCGCCAAAATTCACGTTGAGACGCGGAATCTTCGCGCGATCGGGTTGGCTGGCAGGAACCCGGTTCGAGGCCGCGCTTCGATCACCCGTCGATGCGTTCCTCCAGATGCACCGTCACGGTGTCTCCGGCTTCCTTGCCGATGACGCGGCGTACGTCGGCCTTCACCGGCAACTTGTGGGTGCCGTCGCCGATCGCCATGAACGAGCTCCGGAACGGCTGACCGTCGATCGTGCCGCTGACCTTGACCAGCCCCCTCGTCCCGAAGAAGCTCACCGACTCGGGCCAGACGACGTACGTCCAACCGCCCTTCGCTGGGCTCTTCTGCAGCTGGGCTGTGAACTCTTTGTCCATCTCAGCCTCCTCTACCTCCGGCTCTGTCAGGTCTGACCTTCCTCGGCTGCCGAACTCATCGCGGTGGCACCCGAGACGATGGTCGTGCCCGACCGGATCAGTAGCTGAACGTCGTCGCCGCTTCGTCCCCGATCCAGTCCCACATCGGGACGGTGCCGCCCATCTCCGCGTTGCCGAGCAGGTTGCCCTTGTCGAGCTTGCGCGCATCGAAGCAGATCGGGCAGACCAGGAACCGCCCGCCCGCCCTCTCGTACCGGTCCATGAGCTCGGACAACGGCGGGCACCCGTCGCAGGCGACCGCCTGGGCGAACTCCGGGATGGCCAGCCGGACGGCCTCCTTGGTAAGGAACATCAGCGTCGGGCGACCTTTCTCGGCGGCGCCGACCGCGACGAGGAACGCCACCGTGACCTTCTCGGAGTCCTCGAGCCCTGTGGCCAGGCTGACAACGGCTTTGTTGCTCACTGGTGCACCCCTGTCCGTGTGTGACAGGCCAACCCTGTCAGCGGGTGTCAATCTATTGAGCGCCGCCGCGGACACGCCAGAGCCGGTCCAGACGCGCCCTTTTCCCCGTCGCCGTCGAGACGGGCTCCTTTCGCCGTTGAGACGTGCCCTCGTCGCCTCGAGATGTGTTCCTTTCGCGGATGAGGTGCTGCAGGAGAGTTCTCGAACGCTTTTCGGAAAGTGTCTCAGCATTCGGGATGCGCCGGTGGTTTGGTCGGTGGTCGCCGGGAGCCTGGATTCATGACGGTGACACAGCTTCGGCCTTCGGTGGTGACGGAGGAGGTGGCGCGGGCGCGGGCGGCGGTGGAGGCGGCCGCCGAGGTGCCGATGGGTTCGTTGGACTCGTGTGAGGTCAAGCATGCGCTGGCCGAGCTGGCGATGTTGGAGTCGCAGGTGACGTCGCTGAAGCTAGCGGTGCTGGCCGAGGCGGACCGGCGCGATGCCGGCGAGGAGACGGGGGCGGCGGACACGGCGGCGTGGGCGGCGAAGCTGACCGGGAGCACGCGCGGGGTGATGTCGGGCGGGTTGTGGCTGGTCCGGTTGCTGCAGGAGCGGTATGGCGCGACGCGGGAGGCGTTCGCGGCCGGGGGGATCGGGGTGGACCAGGTCAAGGTGATCGTCAAGGCCGCCGAGCGGTTGCCGGCGGTGGTTACCGAGCAGCAGCGGGTCGAGGCCGAGGCCGTGCTCGTGGCCAAGGCGGTGGAGGGGATGAACGCCCGCCGGCTCCGTCAGGCCGCGCGGCGGATGCTGGACAAGGTCAACAAGGAGCTGGCCGACCAGCACGAAGCCGACCAGCTCGACGAGGACGAGCAGCGGGCGCAGATCGAGACCTGGTTGACGATGCACGACAACGGGGACGGCACAGTGGCGGGCCGGTTCGTGATCCCCGAGCTGCAGGCGCAGATGCTGCGCACGGCGCTGGAGCGGTTGAGCGCACCGCGGCGGCACTCGGTGAACAAGGACGGGCAGCCGGTCGAGGACGAGACGCTGCCCGGGGACGGGATGAGCCTGAACTGGTCCGAGCGGCTCGGTGCGGCGTTCACCGAGCTGCTCGAGCACCTGCCCAGCGACGGGCACGGCGCGGTGAACGCGACCCTGCTGGTCCACATCGGGTACCGGCATCTGCTCGACCGGGTCGGGTCGGCCCGGCTGGACACCGGGATCCACATCTCGCCCGGCCAGGCCCGGCGGCTGGCCTGTGGCGCGGGGATCGTGCCGGTCGTGCTCGGCGGGGGTTCTGAGGTGCTCGACCTGGGCCGGCTCAAGCGGCTGCACACCCCGGCGCAACGCCGGGCGCTGTCGGTGCGGTACGACGCGTGCGCCGCCGAGGGCTGCGACCGGCCGTTCGCCTGGTGCGAGATCCACCACCCCGACGCCTGGGCGGACGGCGGCGTGACCAGTGTCGACAACGGCCGGCCGTTGTGCGGGCACCATCACCACCGAGCTCACGACAACCGCTACACCGTGACCTATCTGGCCAACGGTGAGGTCCGCTTCCGACGCCGACGCGTCCGCCGAAGATAAGCCGTCGAGCGGCCGACGAGCAGCGCGCACGAGCCGACAGGCAGCACAGGACGATGGTCGAAAAAACGCTTGATCTCGTGTATCTTGATGTCAAGAGAAATTGCCCGCCCTGTTCCGTTCGAGGAGCGCATGGGCAAGATGGACCTGACGAGAACGCAGACAGCGCAAGGAGACGGCATGTCGAGCCCCAACAGCATGGACAGCTTCGGTGCCAAGGGCACCCTGGACGTGGACGGAAAGTCCTACGAGATCTACCGGTTGAGCTCGCTGGCCGGCGACGGCATCTCCGAGGACGTGATCAGCGGCCTGCCGTACTCCCTGAAGATCCTCCTGGAGAACCTGCTGCGCACCGAGGACGGCGCGAACATCACCGCCGACGACATCCGGGCGCTGGCCGGCTGGGACGCCGATGCCCACCCCAGCAAGGAGATCCAGTTCACCCCGGCCCGCGTGATCATGCAGGACTTCACCGGCGTGCCCTGCGTGGTCGACCTGGCCACGATGCGTGAGGCGATGGCCGACCTCGGCGGCGACCCGTCGAAGATCAACCCGCTCGCCCCGGCCGAGATGGTCATCGACCACTCGGTGATCGCCGACGTCTTCGGCACGCCGGAGGCCTTCGAGCGCAACGTCGAGATCGAGTACCAGCGCAACCGTGAGCGCTACCAGTTCCTCCGCTGGGGCCAGGGAGCCTTCGACGACTTCAAGGTGGTCCCCCCGGGCACCGGCATCGTGCACCAGGTCAACATCGAGCACCTCGCCCGCGTGGTCTTCACCCGCGACAGCGACGGGAACACAATCGCCTACCCGGATACCTGCGTCGGCACCGACTCGCACACGACCATGGTCAACGGCCTCGGCGTCGTCGGCTGGGGCGTCGGTGGCATCGAGGCCGAGGCCG
>JAICRS010000128.1 GCA_025966335.1 Nocardioidaceae bacterium | reverse complement strand
GCAGCGTCGCGTCCCACCCGTAGAGCCCGAGACAGACCACGGCGTGCACCGACTCCTCTACCAGCGAGACCTCCTTGAGCAGCCATGGCGCACAGGTGTCCCGCTCCTCGACGGTCGGTGTGTTGTCCGGCGGCGCGCAGCGGACGGTGGCGACCATCCGGGCACCCACCAGCCGCTGGCCGTCGCCGGCGTGGTCGGACCGTTCCTGGACCGCGAGCCCCACCCGGTGCAGCGACGCGAACAGCCAGTCGCCGGACCGGTCGCCGGTGAAGATCCGGCCGGTCCGGTTGCCGCCGTTGGCCGCGGGCGCGAGCCCGATGATCAGCACACCGGGGTCGTCGTCGCCCCATCCCGCGATCGGCCTGCCCCAGTAGGGCTGGTCCGCGAACGAGGCCCGCTTGACCTCGGCGACGTCCTCGCGCCAGCGGACCAGCCGCGGGCAGGCCCGGCACACCGACATCGCCCCGCACAGCTCGTCCACGTCGTCGATCGCGCCGGCCAGCTTCAGCACGTCGGCGGCCGTCTCCGCGACCGGGGTCGCCGGCGTCGCCGGGTCCTCCGGCCACCCGGTCCCGGGTGGGACCGGTGAGGGGAACTGCTGACCTGTCAGCGGATGGGGCAGCGTCATCGGATCGACCACGCGATCCCGTCGAGGATGTCGGCCTCGGAGACCAGCATCGAGTCCACGGCAGTACGTAGAAGCACCCGGTCAAGGATCAGCGCGCCCGCCCCGATCACGTCCGCACGTCCCGGGTGCAGGAACGGCAGCGCCCGCCGCTCGTCGTGGGTCATCCCCAACAACCGTTCGGTCGCCGCGTGCACGTCGGTCAGCCGCAGCGTCGCGTGGTGGATCCGCTCGCGCTGGTAGGCCGGCAGGTCGAGCACCATCGCCGCCACCGTGGTGATCGTGCCGGCCACCCCGACCACCGTCCGCGCGTCCTCGAGCACGACTCCGTGCCCGCCGAGTCCGTCGAGCGACGTGTCGATGCTGCGCGTTGCGGCGGCAACCTCGTCCGGAGTCGGCGGGTCGGACACGAGATACCGCTCGGTCATCCGGACCGAGCCCACGTCGAGCGACCGGGCCGCGTGGACGTGGCCGTGCCCGTCGCCGAGGATCAGCTCCGTGGACCCGCCGCCGATGTCGACGACCAGGAACGGTGCCGGCCGGTCCCCGCTCGTGAGCGAGCGGGTCGCTCCGTCGTATGACAGCGCGGCCTCCTCGTCCCCGGTCACCACCTCCGGTACGACGCCCAGCCGTTGCTTCACGCCGTCGACGAAGACGCCGGCGTTCGAGGCGTCCCGGGCGGCCGAAGTCGCGCAGAACCGGAGCGCGTCGACATCGTGGGCGGCGATGATCTCGGCGTACTCCTCGATCGCCGCGAACACGCGGGCCAGTGCCTCGTCGGCGAGCCGGCCGGTGCGGTCCACGCCCTGCCCGAGCCGGACCATCCGCATCTCCCGGACGCGCTCGTGCTCGGCACCGGAGGCCGCGTCGAGGTCGGCGACCAGCAGCTTGATGGTGTTCGTCCCGCAGTCGATCGCGGCGACGCGGGTCACCCGGCGTCCTCGACGCTCACGCAGGGGCCGCTCGCCCAGAACTCGCCGAGCAGGTCGAGCACCTCGTCGCCGAGCGGGTTCACGCCGCGGCCCTGGGCCAGCGCCTGGCCGGCCAGCACGTGCAGGCACTTGACCCGGTGCGGCATCCCCCCGGCCGACACCCCGGCGATCTCCGGGACCTCGCCGATCGACTCCCGGAAGGCCAGGTAGGACTCGTGGGCGCGCCGGTAGCCGGCGGCCAGCTCCGGGTCGGACTCGAGCCGGTCGCTCATCTCCTTCATCAGCCCGGAGGCCTCCAGCGTGCCGATCATCGACGCCGCGCGGGGACACGTCAGGTAGAAGGTGGTCGGAAACGGCGTGCCGTCGTCGAGCCGCGGCTCGGTGGCGACCACGTCCGGGTTGCCGCAGGGACACCGGTGCCCGATGTCGTGGATCGCGCGCGGCGGCCGACCGAGCTGCGCCTCGATCACGGCCTCGTCCGCGGGTTCGATCACTGCTTCTTGGACCGCTTCGGCGCGCGGATCTGGTCGACCGGGCCGGGCTTGTCCTCCGGCGGGTTGCCCGCGATCTGCACCGACTCCCAGGCCTTCTGCCACCACAGCTTCTGACCGGCCTCCGTCTCGGCGGACACCTCGGTCAGCGACTCGTCCCGGCTCAGCGGCTCGCCGTCCTCCCCGATCACCTGGTAGCCGATCTCACCGGGCATCACCCAGCCGAGCCGCTGCCGGGTCTGCGCCTCGACGTACGCCGGGTCCTTCCACCGTCGCTTCTCCCGCTCGAGCTCGGCGATGTTGGCCCGCGACGCGGCGATGTCGTCCTGCAGCGACTCGAGGTGGGCCCTCTGCTCCAGGTAGGCGCGCATGCTGGACGCGTAGGACACGACCAGCACCGCGACGACGAGGACCAGGATCGCCGCGCGGCCGGTGAACCGGGGCCGGACCGGCCGTCGCGCAGCGGTCGCCGCGGAACGCGCCCGACCCGAGCCGGAACGCCGGCCCGGACGGGACACCGGACGCGAGGACCGGCCGCGAGGACCGGATCCTCGCGCCGACGACGGACGACTGCTGGGCACGAGCGGTCCCTCAGGCCTCGCGCCCGAAGCGCGGGAACGCGCCCCTGCCGGCGTAGCGGGCGGCGTCGTCGAGCTCCTCCTCGATGCGGAGCAGCTGGTTGTACTTCGCGACCCGCTCGGACCGTGCCGGCGCACCGGTCTTGATCTGGCCGCAGTTCGTGGCGACCGCGAGGTCGGCGATCGTGGTGTCCTCGGTCTCGCCGGACCGGTGGCTCATCATGCAGCGGAACCCGTGGCGGTGCGCCAGGTCCACCGAGTCCAGGGTCTCGGTCAGGGAGCCGATCTGGTTGACCTTCACCAGCAGGGCGTTCGCGGACCGCTCGTCGATGCCGCGCTGCAGCCGCTCGACGTTGGTGACGAACAGGTCGTCGCCGACCAGCTGGACCCGGTCGCCGAGTGCGGCGGTCATCCCGGCCCAGCCCTCCCAGTCCTCCTCGTTCATCGGGTCCTCGATGGAGACGATCGGGTACGACGCGACCAGGTCGCTGTAGTAGGCCTGCATCTGCTCGGCCGACCGTGCCGACTTCTCGAACTGGTAGGCGCCGTCCTCGTAGAACTCGGTGGCGGCCACGTCGAGCGCGAACACGATGTCGTCACCCAGCTTCAGGCCGGTCTTCTCGACAGCCACGCTGATCAGGTCCAGCGCGTCCCGGTTCGACGGCAGGTCGGGGGCGAACCCGCCCTCGTCGCCGAGACCCGTGGGCAGGCCGCGGTCCTTCAGCACCGACTTCAGCGCGTGGTAGACCTCCGTGCCCTGGCGCAGCGCCTCACGGAACGTCGGTGCACCGATCGGCGCGATCATGAACTCCTGGACGTCGACGCCGGTGTCGGCGTGCGCGCCGCCGTTGAGGATGTTCATCATCGGCACCGGCAGCAGGTGCGCGTTCGGTCCGCCGACGTAGCGGAACAGCGGCAGCCCCGAGGACTCCGCGGCTGCGCGGGCCACCGCAAGGGAGACGCCGAGGATCGCGTTCGCACCGAGCTTGGCCTTGTTCGGGGTGCCGTCGAGGTCGAGCAGCCGCTGGTCGACCAGCCGCTGCTCGGAGGCCTCGAAGCCGACCAGCTCGGGACCGATGTCGTCGAGCACCGCGGTCACCGCCTTCTCGACACCCTTGCCTCCGTAGCGGGAGCCGCCGTCACGCAGCTCCACCGCCTCGAACGCGCCCGTGGAGGCGCCGGACGGCACCGCCGCCCGACTGATCGTGCCGTCGTCGAGAGCCACCTCGACCTCGACAGTGGGGTTTCCGCGCGAGTCGAGAATCTCGCGCGCGCCGACAGCCTCGATGGACGCCACGGTGCTGCTCCTAGGTCGGTTCACGGTTCGGTTCGCAGATCGGACCAGGCCAGCCTAACGGCGCGGGCCGCCGAGATCGGGCAGGGCTCGCCCCGCTGGCACACTGTCCGGCATGAGCGATGTCACCGCCTACGAGGCCGAACCCGCCGACTCCGCGTGGCACCGCCGGATGCCCTACGGCGAACGGCTGTCCGCCCAACCGCTGATCGACTCCCCGTTCGTGCCCTTCGAGGGCGACCTGACGATGGCGCCGCTGGAGCCGATGCTCGTGCCGGAGAAGCCGCGTGGCGGTGAGCAGGACGCCGCGGAGTGCTTCCACTGCACCCAAGGCGCCGCCAACGCGTTCTGGCGTGACGACCAATGGCAGGTGGGCAACCCGCCGAGCTTCGGGCTGCCGTTCATCGCCGGTCTGGCGCCGATCCGTCACGTCCGGCTCGACGAGATGGATGTCGACCTGCTCGCAGGGTTCGGCGAGGTCGTGCAGCGCCTCGCCGGTGCGATCCAGGGCCTGGACGGGGTCGCCCGCACGCACTTCTCCCGCTGGGGCGACGGCAGCGCCCACTTCCACATGCACTTCCTGGCGCGTCCCCTCGGGATGATGCAGGGACGCGGCGCGATGCTCGCGTTCTGGGACGACGTGCTCCCGCCGACGGAGCCGGACCTCATCGCGGCCAACCGGAGACAGGTCGCGCAGGCGATGGCGTCAGGCGGCGGTCAGGCGCTGGTCTGACTCAGGCGCCTTCGGCCTCGCGGACCGAGTCGGCGAGCCGGCGTACGGCGTCGCGCAGCGCCTGTTCCGGATCGACCCCGGCCGCGCGTGCCTCCGCCGTCAGACGGAGCAGCTGGTCGCCCTGGGTCCCGGTCGGCTCGTCCGGCAGGCCCACACCGGCTTTCGCCGCACGACCGAGCACCTTGTCGGCCAGGGCGAGCGCCGGCAGCGCCCACGGGATCCCCTCGAGCACCGAGGCCCGCCCCTTCTCCGCGGCCTTGATCGTCTCCCAGTTCACCTCCACCTCGCCCGCGTCGGCGACGTCGAGGCCGGCGAACACGTGCGGGTGCCGGTGCACCAGCTTGTCGACGATGCCGCCCGCGACGTCGTCGATGGTGAACCCCTCGTCCGCGTCCTCGGCCGCGATCCGGGCGTGGAAGACCACCTGCAGCAACAGGTCCCCGAGCTCCTCACGCAGGTGCGCGGTGTCACCGGTGTCGATCGCCTCGAGCGTTTCGTAGGCCTCCTCGAGGAGGTAGCGGGCCAGCGACCGGTGGGTCTGCTCCTGGTCCCAGGGACAGGACTGCCGAAGCCGGTCCATCACGGTGACCAGGTCAAGGAGACGAGCACCCGGCACGTCGTACGAGGCGTGCAGCACCTGCACGGCCGGGCCGGAGCCGTCCACGATCTGCGTGGCCAGCGCGGCCGGCATCTGCTCGGCCTCCTCGTCCGAGGCAAGGAACACCACGTGCTCGGACGCAGCCGCGGCGAGCAGGGACGCCGCGGAGGCGGACGGGAGTACGTCGACCCGGTGACCTGTCGCGGTCACGGCACGGAACAGCGGCAGGTCGTCGGCGGAGGCGAGCACCCGGTCCGCGGACGCGATCGCCTGCCAGGCCGGCCAGGACATCAGCCCGGGAGCGACCCGCGGACTGGTGACCAGGAAGGTCAGCTGGCGCATCTCTGCGACGCCGGCAGACCCGAGACGAAGGTCGGGGCGAGCTCGGCCTGCGAGCCGGCCTTGGCGCGGTCGGACTCGGCGACCGACAGGGCGGTGCCGCCGCTGCTGAGGCTGCCGTCCTCGAACGTGCCGTAGCGGGGGTCGACCTCGATCTCGAGGCTCTCGGCGTACTCCTGGCGGAGCCGCTCCCCCTCGGCGAGGGCCTGGTCGTCGGGGACGTTGCTCTGGCCCTGCTCCTCGAGGGACTGCCGACCGATCTCGATCAGCATCAGCTGCCCCTCGGCGTACTCCGCGAGCGCCTCGCGGTAGGCCTCGGCCTCGTCCTCGGGCAGGAAGTCGATCAGCTGCTGCTGCTGGGCCAGTGCCTCGGTGACCTGCCGCAGGCTCGGGTCGACACCGCGCTCCTCGCCGAACTCGTGGGAGAGCTCGGTCTCGAGCAGGATCTGCAGGGCGCCGCCGCGGGCGCGCCGGGTCGGCTCCGGAGGAGCGGCAGCCGCAGCCGCCTCCGACCCCGCGGTGCGGGCGGTGCACAACGCGCTGGCGAGCGTGTCGACGCGGTCGTGGGAGATCGTGCTCGAGCCGACGACCGCGGCCATGCCCGGGTGCACGGCGCCGCACCCGGTGAGCGCCACCAGTGCGGACACGGCCAGCGCGGACAGCTTCGTCCTGCGCGACTTGGTCGGGCGAGCGGTCACAACTTCTCCCTAGCTCTGTGGTGCAGCGGCCCCGGCGGGGTCGACGACGGTGTCGATCACTTGGCGCGCCCAGGCCAGCAGGGCCTCGTCGCGGACGGGTGGGCCACCCACCACCTTCGACGTCGGGCGCGGCACCAGAATCGTACGCACGCCCGGCTTCACGATGCTCTTCGGGTGGACCCGCTCCAGCCGGACCCTGCCCGAGTCCGGCAGCTCGACCGGCGCGAAGCGGACGTACTTTCCCTGCAGGGTGACGTCGGTCAGTCCCGCCTTCCGGGTCCGCGCCCGGAGCCGGGCCACCTCCAGCAGGCTGGCCACCGGGGTGGGCGGCTCGCCGTACCGGTCGACCATCTCCTCGAGGATCCCGGCGACGTCCTCGTCGGTGCGGACCTCGGCGAGCCGCTTGTACATCTCCAGGCGCAGCCGCTCGCTCTGGATGTAGTCGTGCGGCACGTGCGCGTCGATCGGCAGCTCGATCTTGACCTCGGCCTCGTCGACCGGGGCGTCACCGCGGAACTCCGAGACCGCCTCACCGACGAGGCGGACGTAGAGGTCGAAGCCCACGTCGGCGATGTGACCGGACTGCTCACCGCCGAGCATGTTGCCGGCACCGCGGATCTCGAGATCCTTCATCGCGATCGCCATCCCGCCGCCGAGGTCGGAGTGCTGGGCCAGGGTGGCCAGCCGTTCGTGCGCGGTCTCGGTCATCGGCTTGTCGGCCGGGTAGAGGAAGTAGCCGTAGGCCCGCTCGCGGCCACGGCCCACCCGCCCCCGCAGCTGGTGCAGCTGGGACAGGCCGAGCATGTCCGCGCGTTCGATCACCATCGTGTTCGCGTTGGACACGTCCAGCCCGGACTCCACGATCGTCGTGCACACCAGCACGTCGAACCGCTTCTCCCAGAAGTCGACCATCACCTGCTCGAGCTGGTGCTCGCCCATCTGGCCGTGCGCGGTCGCCACCCGAGCCTCCGGCACCAGCTCCCGGATGTGCGCGGCCGCCTTCTCGATCGAGTTCACCCGGTTGTGGATGTAGAAGACCTGACCCTCGCGGAGCAGCTCACGGCGGATCGCGGCGACCACCTGCCGGTCCTCGTAGGCGCCGACGTAGGTGAGCACCGGGTGCCGCTCCTCGGGCGGCGTGGTGATCGTCGACATCTCGCGGATGCCGGTGATCGCCATCTCCAGGGTACGCGGGATCGGGGTCGCGGACATCGCGAGCACGTCGACCGAGGTGCGCAGCCGCTTCATCGCCTCCTTGTGCTCGACGCCGAACCGTTGCTCCTCGTCGACGATGACGAGCCCGAGGTTCTTCATCTTGATGTCGGGGTTCAGCAGCCGGTGCGTGCCGATCACGATGTCGACGGTTCCCTCACGCAGCCCCTCGACGACCTCGGCGGCCTCCTTGTCGGTCTGGAACCGGGACAGCCCCTTGAGGATGACCGGGAAGCCGGACATCCGCTCGACGAACGTGGAGTGGTGCTGCTGGACGAGCAGGGTGGTGGGCACGAGTACGGCGACCTGCTTGCCGTCCTGGACTGCTTTGAACGCCGCGCGCACCGCGATCTCGGTCTTCCCGTAGCCGACGTCACCGCAGACCAGCCGGTCCATCGGCACCTGCTGCTCCATGTCGCGTTTGACCTCGTCGACCGTGGAGAGCTGGTCGACGGTCTCGACGAACGGGAACGCGTCCTCCAGCTCGCGCTGCCAGGGGGTGTCCTCGCCGAACGCGTGGCCCCTCGTCGCCTGGCGGGCCGCGTAGAGCTTGATCAGCTCGGCGGCGATCTGGCGCACGGCCTTGCGTGCCCGGCTCTTGCGCTTGGCCCAGTCACCGCCGCCGAGCCGGTCGAGGGACGGCTGTTCGCCTCCGACGTACCGCGTGACCTGGTCCAGGGTGTCGGCGGGGACGAAGAGTCTGTCGGCGGCGGGCGCTCCACCCTTCCTGGGCTTCGACGACCCGTACTCGAGCACGAGGTACTCACGCGTCGCGCCCTGCACCGTGCGCTGCGCCATCTC
>JAICRS010000007.1 GCA_025966335.1 Nocardioidaceae bacterium | reverse complement strand
CGCAGCCCGACCCTGCCGGAGCGCAGGTGCACCGGCCAGTGGCCGCTCAGTGGTCGCTCCCCACGATCTGCTGCACCGCATGGCGAAGCAGCGGTACGACGACCGCGAGCCCGTCCTTCACACCACCCTTGGATCCGGGCAGGTTCACCACCAGCGCCTTACCGGCGACCCCGGCGAGCCCCCTCGACAGCGCCGCCGTCGGCACGCCCTGGGCCGAGCCGTGGGCACGGATCGCCTCGGCGATCCCGGGCACCTCACGGTCGAGGAACGGCCGGGTCACCTCGGGGGTGAGGTCGGTCGGCGTCAGTCCGGTGCCGCCGGTGGTCAGCACGGCCCGCGCCCCGGCATCGAGCGCTGCCCGGATCGCGTCGGCGACCGGCTGCCCGTCGGGTACGACGACGGGGCCGGTCACCTCGAAGCCGAGCTCGGTGAGCGCCTCGACGATCACCGGGCCACCCGTGTCCTCGTAGACCCCGGCCGCCGCCCGGTTCGAGCAGGTGATCACCGTGGCCGTCCATGACTCGTTCACGACCGGGTCCAGTCGCCGCTCTTGCCGCCGGTCTTCGACTGCACCGAGATGTCAGTGATCACGGCAGCCTTGTCGACGGCCTTGACCATGTCGACGACCGTCAGCGCGGCGACGGAGACCGCTGTCAGCGCCTCCATCTCCACGCCGGTGCGGTCTGACGTGCGCACGGTGGCGGTGATGTCCACGCCGTCGTCGGCCACCGTCAGGTCGACGGTGACCCCGGAGATCGCCAGCGGGTGGCACAACGGCACCAGGTCAGGGGTCCGCTTGGCGGCCATGATCCCGGCCACCCGGGCGATGCCGAGCGCATCGCCCTTGGGGACACCCTCGCCGCGCAGCAGGCCGATCACCGCTCCCGACAGCAGCACCCGGCCGCTCGCCACCGCGACCCGCGCGGTGACGTCCTTGCCGGACACGTCGACCATCCGGGCGGCGCCGGACTCGTCGACGTGGGTCAGCCGCGGCTGCTCATCTCCGGCCGACGTGCTCATCTCAGAAGTCCCGGTCCAGCACGAGCACCTGCACCTGTGACCCGGGCGTGACGGTGCTGACATCCTCGGGCACCACGATCAGCGCGTTCGCCTCGGACAGGTCACCGACCAGGTGCGAGCCGTGTCCGCCGATCGGGGTCACGTGCGCGCCCATGTTGTCGATCTCGAAGGAGGCGCGCACGAACTGCCGCTTCCCGGGAGCCGACGAGAAGCCCTGTGCGGTCAGCGCCCGGACCAGTGGCCGGCGGTAGGGCAGCCGGCCCATCATCCGGCGGATCGCCGGGACCACGAACACCTCGAAGGAGACGTACGACGAGACCGGGTTGCCCGGCAGCGTGAAGATGGGGGTCGCGTCCTCACCGACCACACCGAAGCCCTGCGGCTTGCCGGGCTGCATCGCCACCTCGCCGAAGTGCACGGTGCCGAGCTCGCTCAGCGCCTCCTTGACCACGTCGTAGGCGCCCTTGCTGACCCCGCCGCTGGTCACCACCATGTCGGCGCGGACCAGCTGGTCGCTGAGTGCGTCGCTGAACTCCTGCGGATCGTCGGAGACGATGCCGACCCGGTAGGCGATCGCACCGGCGGACCGGGCGGCGGCGGCGAGCATGTAGGAGTTGGCGTCGTAGACCGAGTCGTGGCCGAGCTGGGTCCCCGGCTCGCGCAGCTCGGAGCCGGTGGAGATGATCACCATTCGCGGACGCGGGCGGGACAGGACCTGTGAGCGGCCGACCGAGGCGAGCAGGCCGAGCTGGCGCGGGCCGAGAACGCTGCCGTCCTCGAGCAGGACGTCGCCGGTCTGCACGTCCTCACCGCGACGGCGGATGTGCTGGTGCAGGGTCGGTGCCTGGGTGATCCGGACCGCGGCCACCCCACCGTCGGTCCACTCCACCGGCACCACCGCGTCGGCGCCCTGCGGGATCGGTGCCCCGGTCATGATCCGCACCGTCGTCCCCGGGGAGAGCGCGAAGAGCTTGGTCTGCCCGGCGGCCATCTCGCCGACCACCGGCAGGTGCACCGGGTGGTCCTCGGTCGCGGTGGCCACGTCGTCGAAGCAGACCGCGTAGCCGTCCATCGCGGAGTTGTCGAACGCCGGGAGGTCCATGGAGGCGGAGATGTTCTCGCAGACCGGCAGGCCCAGCGCCTCCAGCAGCGGCTGGTCGTACGGCTGGAGCGGGGTGAGCGACTCCAGGATGCGTTCGACATGCTCGTCGACCGTGCTCATCCGGTCGTCCTGCAGGGGGAAGACAGACATGCCGGAACCCTAACGCCCGCCGATCACGGACCCGGCCGGAATCCGGCCGGGCGCGCCCGCTTCCTCCACGACGGCGTCGCCCCGCACGGTGACGTCCGCGTCGAAGGTCCACTCGCCGTGCACCACGAAGGACGTCGCCTGCTTCAGCGACGGCACCCCCTGCGGGAACCGCTGGTCGAAGTCGTCGACCAGCTTGTAGTGGGCCGCGTCGAGGTCCACGAAGGGGGCGGTGTCGACTCCGTCCTCGAGGTGCAGCTCCGCGTCCCCCTCGAGCCGGTAGCAGTCCGAGCGCAGCACGAGCAGGTCGTTCGTGGTCTTCACCGGGAGGAACCGGTCCCGGAACACCTCGATCAGCTGGGCGCCCTCGAACACCTCGATCGCCGCTCCCATCGCGGTCTCGATCTGGATCACCTCGGGACTCCCGGGGTCGGCCGGGTCGACGGTCTTGGTGTTCTTGATCATCGCCAGCCCGAGGATCCCGTCCCGCTCGTCCAGGGTCTCGCGCATCGCTTCCAGGTTGAACCAGAGGTTGTTGGTGGACGCGAACTTGTGGCGGCTCAGGTCGGCCAGCGCCTCCTTGTCCTCCTCCAGCGTCTGGGCCGTCTCCCGCAGCACGATCCGGCCGTCGCTGCGGCGCCGGGCGAAGTGCCCGCCCTTGCGGTCGGAGGGAGTACGCCGCACCGCCTCGATCGCGAACGGGGCGCCCGAGCTTGCGAACCACTCGGCGACCCGCGGATTCGGGACGGCTCCGAGGTTGTCGGAGTTCGACACGAACGCCTGCGTGTAGCCCTCGTCGATGAGCCGCTGGAGCAGGCCGGTGCCGCGCAACGCGGTGTAGATGTCGCCGTGGCCGGGCGGGCACCACTCGAGATCCGGGTCGGCGTCCCACTCCACCGGCGTCAGGTCGTCGGCGCGGAGCTTCGGCTCCTTGTTCTGCAGGAAGTCCAGCGGGAGACCCTCCACGCGCAGGTCCGGATAGCTCTCCAGGACGGCGAGGGTGTCCTCGCGGGTCCGGAAGCTGTTCATGAAGATCAGGGGCAGCGGCGCGTCGTACGACTTGCGCGCCCACAGCACCTGCCGGACGATCAGGTCGAGGAAGCTGAGCCCGTCGCGGACCTCGAGCAGCGACTTGGCGCGATCCAGGCCCATCGACGTACCGAGCCCACCGTTGAGCTTGATCACCACGGTCCCGCGCAGCCCCTCGTGCGGGTCGCCCGACGGCGGTTCCACGTCGGCGAGCGACGGCATCTCGACCGGCTCGATCGTCGACTCGGGCACCATCCCGGTCTCGCCGCTCTCGACGAGCCGGTAGTAGTGCGCGAACACGTCGATCGCCACCGGGTCGACACCGGCGGCCTCCATCTTGTCGCGCGCCTGCTGCAGTCCGTGGTCGCTCATCCTCCCGATCGTAGGGCGAGGTTTGGGCGACCCGGCATGTGGTACCCGACGAGAACCTGCGGGAAGCCCAGCCAGGAGGAAACCATGCCATCCGATAACCAGTTCGACACCCGACGTGCGCTGCTCGGCCTGCTGCTGCGGACCGTCGACGATGATCTTTACCCGTCGACGACGATGCTCGACATGATCGAGCAGATGCTGACCCCCGACGAGGTGCCGTTCTACACGCGCCTCCTGCTGCGAAAGATCTCCGCCGACAGGTTTCCCAGCATGCCGATGATCGCGCGGGTCAAGGCGCTGACCTGAGCGCATCCACGACTACGGTCGGGGGATGGACCAGAGCGAGGCGGTCGCCGCGCAGAAGATCGCCCTGCGCGATCAGCTCCTCACCACCCGGCGCCGGCATCCGTTGGCGGCGATCCCGTTGAACGCGACGACGATCGCCGCGCACCTGCTGGACACCGAGGAGGTACTGCGTGCGGCAACCATCGCGGCCTACGTATCGGTCTCCAACGAACCCGGGACCGGACCGGTCATCGAGCAGCTGCACGCCCTGGGCCGCCGGGTGATCCTGCCGGTGCTCCTGCCCGACGACGACCTCGACTGGGCGGCGTACACCGGCCCTGAGGGGCTGATCCCGGCCGGCCGGGGACTTCTCGAGCCGGCCGGGCCGCGGCTGGGTGTCGAGGCGGTCGCCACCGCCGACGTGGTGCTCTGCCCCGGCGTGGCGGTGGACCGGACCGGGATGCGGCTGGGCCGGGGCGGCGGCTCCTACGACCGGGCGCTCGGCCGGGTCCCCGTGGGGACCTTCGTGTGCACGCTGCTCTACGACGGCGAGATCGTGGACCGGGTCCCGGCCGCCGCGCACGACCGTCGGGTGAGCGCGGTGGTCACCCAGAAGGGCGTCACCCGGTTTCCGCCGGCACGAGGGTGAGCGTGTCCTCCGTCGCCGACTCGACCGCGTCGCGGGAGAACGGCCAGCGCAGCGTCTCGCCGGCGACCCACAGCTCGGTCTGGTCGGTGTAGTGGTCGGAGAACGCGTGCCCGGAGACGCCGGTCAGGTTGATCCAGCGTGAGTCGTCGAAGTCCTCGAGCGAGACCACCATCCGCATCGACGGCGCCGCGGTCACGGTGTAGTCCTCCGCGGCGTCCCAGTTCGTGGCGTTCACGATCGAGCCGCCGCCGCCCACCTCGTAGCCGCCGCGGTTGAACAGCCACCGGACGAGCCCGATGTCGGACTGGCCCAGACTCTCGTTCTCGAGGTTCATCCGGTGGTGGTGGCCCCAGGTCCACTCGTCCGCACGGCGGGCCTGCAGCCGGACCAGCTCGTCTCGGGCCCCGGCCATCGCCGCGAACAAGATGTCGTCGCGGGTCTCCACGACGGTGTCGGTCTCGATGTCGTCCCACCAGCTGTTGCGCGGATCCGCGAGCAGTCGCCGCATCACCTCGAACCAGCGGTCGTCCCCGTCGGGCCGGATCGAGTCGCGGAGCTGGTCGTGGAAGGTGCGCTCCATGGTTTGGCGCCACACCGCGTTGTAGTACGCCGCCGCCGAGGAGTCCGCGGGCTGGTCGAAGTCCCAGGCCTGGAGCAGCCGTTGGCCGGCGGCGAGGTACTGCGACGGCATCAGCACGTCGAGCAGGTAGGGCACGAAGGTGGGTGCGAACCCGTTGCGGGTGTCGAGCTGGAGCTCGACCATGTCCTCGACGCTCAACCGGGCCTTGGTGCCGAGCAGATCCATGATCCGCTGGCTGCGGTAGCCGTAGGCCCAGGAGTCGCCGAGGTAGTAGGGGTACTCCGGGGAGATCACCGCCTGGTTCGCGGTGGTGATGATCCCGTCCTCCGGGTCGAGCACGTTGGGCAGCGCCTCGAACGGGACGTAGTTGCCCGTCCAGTCGTTGGACGAGAGCCAGCCCTCGACCGGGTAGTCGCCGGTGTTGCCGGACTTGCGGATCGGGATCAGCCCCGGCGCTTGGTAGCCGACGTGGCCGTCGCGGTCGGCGTACACGAGGTTCTGCGCCGGCACCGCGAACTGTGCGGCGGCGGCCCGGAACTCGTCCCAGTCCGTGGCGGCGTCGATCATGAAGATCGCGTCGGCGGTCCGGCTCGGAACCAGCGCGGTCCACGACAGGGCGACCGCGTAGCCGTTGTCGCGAGGAGGCGCCTCCTCGGCGACCGGTGAGTTGGCGCCGACCGTGCTCAGCTCGGCGGACACGTCGGAGAGCAGCGGGCCGTGCTCGGTGGAGCGCACCGTGAACGTGAACGGCTCGTCGCGCCCGAGCACCTCGATCGACTCGTCCCGGGTGACAAGAGGACGCATGCGACCGTCGTACAGGTACTGGTTGCCCTCGACCTTCTCGAGATAGAGGTCGACCACGTCGGGGCCGAGGTTGGTGAAGCCCCACGCGATCTGGTGGTTGTGCCCGATCACCACGCCCGGCAGGCCGGAGAAGGTGAACCCGGAGACGTCGAAGGGGCAGGCTTCGGTGAGCTCCCGGCAGTGCAGGCCCATCTGGTACCAGATGCCCGGCATCGAGATCCCCAGGTGCGGGTCGTTGGCCAGGATCGGCGCACCAGTGGTGGAGTGCTCACCGTCGACGACCCAGCTGTTGCTGCCGATGCCGCTGCCACGCCCGAGCAGCTCGGGCATCGCCTCGAGGTCGTCGCCGAGCTCTTCCAGGGTTTCGACGAGGTCCGCGTTGAGCGGCGGCCGGATCGGTTTGCGGCTGGTGCTGCCGGTCGCCTCCTGCTCGAAGACCCCGTCGACCACCCCGCCCTGCTCGATGATCGGCCGGTGCCGGCCGTAGGGGTACGGCGGGTACAGCGACTCGATCTCCTCCGCGGTGTGGTTTACCGACGCGATCGCCCGGTCGATCTCCTCGGCCATGTTCCCGCGCAGGTCCCAGGCCATCGCCTTGAGCCAGGCCACCGAGTCCGTCGGCGACCACTCCTCCGGGGTGTAGTCGAGACCGTTGAGGGCGAGAACGGTGTACTCCAGCGACATCTGCGAGGGAGTGTGGCTGTCGATGTAGGCGTTGACGCCTGCGCTGTAGGCCTCCAGGTAGCGCAGGGTCTCCGGCCTGAGCAGCGACAGCTCCTGCTCTGCGACGCGGCGCCAACCCATCGTGCGGATGAACTTGTCGGTCTCCAGCGCATCCGGGCCGAGCAGCTCCGAGAGCCGGCCCGCGGTGACGTGGCGCCGGAAGTCCATCTCGAAGAACCGGTCCTGGGCCTGCACGAATCCCTGGGCGTAGAAGAGGTCCTCGGCGGTGTCGGCGTAGACCTGCGGGATCCCGTTCTCGTCGCGAACCACCTCAACCTCGCCGGCAAGCCCGGGAACCGCGATCTCCCCGCTGGTGGTGGGGAACGGCCGGCGTACCGCCACCACGCCGACGACCAGGCCGGCGACCAGCACGAGCACCAGCAGGCCGACGACGTACGTCGTCCAGCGGGCCGGTCCGGGCCACGACCGGAAGGACCCTCGGGGTGGCTCGGAGTCGGCGGCGGATGCCGTGGGACGATCGGCGGTGTCGGACACGGCCGCAATTGTGCCTTGTGATCGGCGGGCAGCCGGGTCGAGACTCCGGGAAGTTTGCGAATCGTCGCGGTGTTGAGATAATTAGCAGTCGCATCGGGCGAGTGCCAGATGTCGTTGACATGAACATGCGGAGGACCAGCGTGCCGACCTACCAGTACGCCTGCACGGACTGTGACCACGCCTTCGAGCAGGTCCAGAGCTTCAGCGATGACTCGCTCACCGTCTGCCCCCGGTGCGAGGGGCGGCTTCGCAAGATCTTCAACGCGGTCGGTGTCGTCTTCAAGGGCTCGGGCTTCTACCGCACCGACAGCCGCTCGGATGCCGTCGCGTCGAAGAACGGAAGCTCCTCGGGTGACTCCGCGACGAAGTCGTCGGACTCCGCGGACTCCTCGGGCGGGGGCTCCAAGGAGGGGTCGACCTCGGCCGCCTCGACATCGACCACCACTCCGAAAAAGGCAGAGGCCGGCGCGGCCTGACCCGGCCTGTGGACAGCCGCCGACGCGGTCGGCGGAAGTTCCCTAGCCTCGTGAGGCATGAACCGCCTCACCCTGCTCCACCGTCGAGTCCGCCGCTCCGTGCTCGCCCGTCGGCGGCTGCTGGCCGCGGTGGCCGCGGCCGCTGCGGTGGCCGCCGGCCTGCAGGCGACGGCCGCGCCCCCAGCCGAGACGACGCTGGTGCTCACCGCGTCGCGGGACCTGCCGAGTGGCACGGTGCTCGCGCCTGGTGACCTCGAAGCAGTCCCGTTCGACCCGGACACGGTCCCGTCGGGCGTGATCGCCAGCCGCTCGGCCGCCGTCGGGCGCACCACGGCCGGCCCGGTGCGTGCCGGGGAACCGGTGACCGACGTCCGGATGGTGAGCGGGTCGCTGCTCGCGGCCTTTCCCGGCCATGTGGCCACGCCGGTGCGGATCGGTGATCCCGCAGCCGTTGCACTGCTCGAGGTCGGCGACCGGGTCGACGTCCTCGCGGCCGACCCGCAGGGCAGGTCCGAGGCGGTGGTGGTCGCCGAGGACGCTCCGGTGATCGCGATCCCGCGCGCCGAGTCACCGTCGGTGGCGACGCCCGGCGCGCTCGTCGTGCTCGCCACCTCGGACGAGACCGCCCGAGAGATCGCGACGGCCGCGGTGGCCCGCTACCTCTCGGTCGTGCTGAACCACTAGCGTGTTCCCGACCGACCTCGCCCGGCGACCGGGCAGGGCTTCAAACCAGCAGGCCTTATCGGAGGAGAGACCAGATGCTCAAAGGCTTCAAAGAGTTCATCATGCGCGGCAACCTCGTCGAGCTCGCGGTGGCGTTCATCATGGCCGCCGCGTTCGCTGCGGTGGTGACCGCGCTCGTCGACGTGATCATGGGCTTCATCGGCAAGCTCGGTGGCCAGCCCAACTTCGACGGGGTGAAGATCGCCGGCGTCGTGGTCGGGACGTTCATCACCGCGCTGATCTCGTTCATCATCCTCGCCGCGGTGGTGTACCTGTTCATCGTCGTGCCCTACAACAAGCTGCAGGAGCGGCGTGCGCGCGGCCAGGAGCCCGAGCAGATCGCACCGGCCGAGGACGTCGCACTGCTCCAGGAGATCCGCGACCTGCTGGCCGCCCGCAGCTCGAGCAGCACCGGCCCGACCGTCTGATCCTCCGCCGGCCCGGGTCAGCCGTGGTGCGGCGGGACCTCGTTGCGGTACCACTCGTCCGTGGATCCGCTACAGGGGTCCCCCCAGGACTCGGGCCGGTCGTCGGCGGTGCCGTCGGGCAGCACGTCGCCGAAGACCTTCGCGAGCCGGCGCTTGCGCACCGACTCCTCCGACGGGTCGGTGGAGCCCGTCCCGGAGGACGCGGACGTGTGTTGATCAGTCACTGGAAGGCCCTGGACTCGGTGTCGATGACGTCGAACCACGACGCGTCGAAGCTGGCGCGTCGTGGTGTCCAACCTGTCTGTGCCACGAAATGTTCCGAGCTCACCCGCAGCGACCGGGTCAGCGGCTCGATCCGGTAACCGGCGAGCTTGCGCAGCAGGGGTCCCATGAACTGGCCGGAGCCCTGGCCCGCGGCCTCGGCGAACCCCTGCACCACCTCGGTGCGCCGCACCGGTTCGGCGCCCACGTTGTAGACCCCGCTCGGAGCGATCAGCGCGGCCAGCACCGCCGGACCCAGGTCATCGACGTGGGTGAGGTGCGCCCAGCCGTGGGGATCCCCGATCCCGATCGGACGGCCGTGGCGTGCCGACCGCAGCATCCACCGGGTCAGCCCGTCGTCACCGACGATGGTGCCGAACCGGAGCACGACGCCGTGCCGGGAGCCGCACTGGTAGCGCTGGACGTGGGACTCCCCCACCGAGGCCGGCTCCGTGGCCCGGGTGATCTCCACCGGGCTCTGTTCGGTGATCCAGTCGTCGCCGTTGTCGGCGTAGAGGAACGAGACACTCTCCTGCACCAGTCGGCGGACCCGGGCCTCGCGAGCGGCATCGACCACCCGCCGTACGCCCTCGGTGCGCAGCCGGTCGTTCTCCCGCCAGGCGCCGGGCAGGCCCGCGGCCAGGCCGACCGGGATGTGGGTGGCGAAGTTGCAGACCGCGTCGCATCCTTCGAACATCCGGGTCAGGCCGGCATGGTCGAACAGGTCGGTGCGGTCCGCGCTCGCGCCGAGCGTCTCCAGCCGGGCGGCCTTCTCCGGGGTGCGAGCCAGGCCGACGACGTGATGGCCGGCCGCGACGAGTGCGCGGACGGCTGCCGTGCCGATGACTCCGGTGGCACCGGTGACCGCGACCTTCACACGAGGCCTTCCTCACTGTTGCGTCCCCCAGCCCAAACGGCGGCGCGGATCGCGCTCGCCCGGTGTGCTGCTCAGACCAGTGTCGGATAACAGATAGATAACGGCAAGTCCTGGCGTCCGATTGTCCGTGAGATCTGCGGTCCAGAGGTCGAGGAGCGGACAATGTTGCGGGCGGACGCAGCGGTCGCAGGACGGTCACCGCGGCGGATCAGCGCAGGCGGTTCAGCGCAGTTCAGCGCAGGGACGCGTAGAGCTCCACCGTCTCCTGGGCGACCGCGTCCCAGGCGAAGGCGTCCACGGCACGGCTCCGGCCGGTCTTCCCGAACGCGGCGGCGCGGTCCGGGTCGCCGGCGAGCTCGTTGACCGCCGCGGCCAGCCCGGCCTCGAACCCCACCGGGTCGGACTCTTCGTAGTCGACCAGCAGACCGGTCTCGCCGTCGAGCACGACCTCGGGGATCCCGCCCACCCGGCTGGCCACGACCGCCGTCTCGCAGGCCATCGCCTCGAGGTTGACGATGCCGAGCGGCTCGTAGACCGACGGGCACAGGAACGCCAGCGCGTGGCTGAGCACCTGCCGCACCTCCTCGCGCGGCAGCATCTCGGAAACCACGAAGACACCGGCGCGGCTCGACCTCAGCTCCGCGATGGCCGCGTCGGTCTCCGCCTTCAGCGCGGGGGTGTCGGCGGCCCCGGCGAGCAGCACCACCTGCAGGTCCGGGTCGAACGACAGGCCCGCCCGCAGCAGGTGCGGCACCCCCTTCTGCCGCGTGATCCGGCCGACGAAGACCACGTAGGGGCGGTCCGGGTCGACCCCGATCCGCTCGAGCACGTCGGTGTCCGGGTCGGGTCGGTAGAAGCTCGTGTCGATGCCGTTGTAGATCACCTGCACGCGGTCCGGGTCGAGGTCGGGGTAGGACGCCAGCACGTCCTCGCGCATCCCGTTGCTGACCGCGACGACCGCGTCGGCGGACAGGTACGCCGTCCGTTCGGCCCACGACGAGATCCGGTAGCCGCCGCCGAGCTGCTCCGCCTTCCACGGCCGTTGCGGTTCCAGGGAGTGCGCGGTCACGACGTGCGGTACGTCGTACAGCAGCTTCGACCAGTGGCCGGCCATGTTCGCATACCAGGTGTGCGAGTGCACCACGTCGACCTCGCCCAGGGCACCGGTCATCGCCAGGTCCGTCGAGAGGATCCGCAGCGCCGGGTTGGCCTCAACCAGTCGGGGGTCGTGCTCACTGTGTGCGGTCGCGCCCGGCCGCGGCTCGCCCATGCAGTGCACGTCGACGTCGATCAGCCGACGAAGCTCGCGGACCAGGAAGTCGACGTGCACCCCGGCACCGCCGTACACGTCCGGAGGGAACTCTCGGGTCAGGATGGCGGCACGCATGCTGCGAATCTAGGGCTAGTGTCGAGTCATAGCCAGCGTGCCGACGGGAGGAGTGGCGGAACATGCCGAAGGTTCTGGGGATCGTGCTGGCCGGCGGTGAGGGCAAGCGCCTCCTGCCGTTGACACTCGACCGCGCGAAGCCCGCGGTGCCGTTCGGCGGCAGCTACCGGCTGATCGACTTCGCGCTGTCGAACCTGGTCAACGCCGGCTACCTGAAGTGCTGCGTGCTCACCCAGTACAAGTCGCACTCGCTGGACCGGCACATCTCGATCACCTGGCGGATGTCGACCCTGCTCGGCAACTACGTGACGCCGGTCCCGGCGCAGCAGCGGCGGGGGCCGCAGTGGTACCTCGGCAGCGCCGACGCGATCTACCAGTCGATGAACCTGATCAACGACGAACGACCCGACATCATCGTCGTGTTCGGCGCCGACCACGTCTACCGGATGGACGCGTCGCAAATGGTGCAGGCACACGTCGACAGTGGTGCCGGCGTCACCGTCGCCGGGATCCGGGTTCCACGGAAGGAGGCGTGGCAGTTCGGGGTGATCAAGACCGCCGCCGACGGGGAGACGATCGAGGAGTTCCTCGAGAAACCGGCCGACCCGCCGGGCCTGGTCGACTCGCCGGAGGAGTCGTTCGCGTCGATGGGCAACTACGTGTTCAGCACCGACGTGCTGGTCGACGCGCTCGAGAAGGACGCGGTCAACCCGAACTCACGCCACGACATGGGCGGCGACATCATCCCGATGCTGGTCGACGCGCAACAGGCCTGCGTCTACGACTTCAAGCGCAACGTGGTGCCCGGCTCGACCGACCGCGACCGCGACTACTGGCGCGACGTCGGCACGCTCGACTCCTACCACGAGGCGCACCTCGACCTGGTCTCGGTGGAGCCGGTGTTCAACCTCTACAACACCGACTGGCCGATCTTCACCTCGCACCCGCAGCTGCCGGGCGCGAAGTTCGTGGAGGACGCCACGGCGCGCGACGCCATCGTCTGCGCCGGGTCGATCGTGTCAGGCGCCGGCGTGGACAGCTCGGTGATCGGCACGCACGCCTACGTCGCCGCGGGTGCCAGCGTGGAACGCTCGGTGCTGCTCGACAACGTGACGATCGGCAAGGGCGCCGTGGTGCGCAACGCGATCCTCGACAAGCACGTGATCGTGCCGGACGGTGCGCAGATCGGTGTCGACCCCGAGATGGACCGGGAACGCGGCTTCACCGTCAGCGAGGGCGGCGTCACCGTGCTCGGCAAGGGACAGCTGGTCATCTCCTGAGCACCCGCGGCGTTCCGGTGACCGCGGCGGAGGTGACCGGGTTGGACGCGGCGACACGGTCCATCGAGGTCACGATGTTGCGGAGGTTCACGATCAGCGCGCCGTACTCGGGCCAGTGCCGGGCGGACAGCTTATCGGTGGAGAGGTCGTCCGCGAGGTCGGCCAAGCCGAGGCGTACGCCGGCCACTCGCTGGGAGTCCGGCTCGGCAATGGCCCCAGCGGCGTCCTCGAGGAGGTCGAACCAGCGCTCTCGGAACGTGTCGTCCCACTCCTGCATCCTCGAGATGCTGTGCCCCAACGTCCGCGACATGCTGGCGATGTCGGCAATCGCCTGCTCCATCCGGCGCAGCAGGTCGTCGAACTGCTCGGTCTGGCGGACCGCTCCGGCTCCGCGACGGGGGTTGAACCGACCGCTCTCGCTGGCCTGACGGAGGAGGCCCCACGCGCGGTCCAGGTCCTCGTCGATGTCACGCGTCCGGTCGACCCATTCCTGGGTGACCTCGGATCCGCACCTCTCGCGCAGCTGACGGCTCATGTCCCAGAGCAGCGTTCCGACCTGCTCGTTCACGCCGTCCATGGCGCGGGCCGCGCTGTAGTCCCGCAGCGGCGGCCAGACCACCAGGTTGACCAGCAGTCCGACGCCGATGCCGACCGCGGTGTCGAGGAACCGCAGCAGGAGCAGCTGGCCGTCGTCGCTGTAGCCGATCGTGAGCACGATCACGGCGGTTGCGGCAATGTCGGTGCCGTCGAGTCGCAGGGCGGCGATCTTGCCCACGAAGAGCGCCGCCAGCATCAGCACCGACAACGCGATCCAGTCGAGGCCCAGGGAGTTCCCGACCGCCCAGGCCAGGGTCACGCCCACCACGGTCGCGCCGACCTGTTGCATCCCCTCGTGGAAGGTCCGGTAGACGGTGGAGTGCACGACCAGCAGCGCCGCCCACGGCGCGAGGAACGCCTGGGGCAGGCTGAAGACGTGGATGGCGATCATCCAGGCGGCGACCGCAGCGATGACCGTCTTGACCAGCTGGAACGAGTCCGTCCACGCCACCGGGTCGGTCCAGCGGCTCTTGAGCCACGGTTTCAGCGCTCTGATTGCAGGCACGGCTCACCCACCCCCTCTCCTCCCGCCTGTTCTGCCCGGTTTCGTCCCAGCCCAAACAACGGACGGGTTTGCCCTCCGCACGGTCGGTAACCACTCCGGGAACGATTCGAGTGAAGGAGTGCACCATGGCTGATCTTCAGGGCAAGCAGATTGCGTTCCTCGTCGCCAACGAGGGCATCGAGCAGGTCGAGCTGACCGAACCGTGGAAGGCGGTGGAGCAGGCCGGCGGAACCCCGAAGCTGATCGCGCCACGGTCCGGGCAGGCGCAGGCGTTCAACCACCTCGACAAGGCAGACACCTTCGACGTCGACCAGACCGCGGCGGCAGCCGACCCCGGCGACTTCGCGGGTCTTGTGCTGCCCGGAGGTGTCGCGAACCCGGACGCGCTGCGGATGGACAAGGACGCCGTCGAGTTCGTCCGCGGGTTCTTCGACGCCGGCAAGCCGGTGGCCGCCATCTGCCATGCACCGTGGTCCCTGATCGAGGCTGACGTGGTGCGAGGACGCCGGATGACCTCCTGGCCGAGCCTGCAGACCGATCTGCGCAACGCCGGCGCCGAGTGGGTGGACGAGCAGGTGGTCGTGGACGGCAACCTCACTACCAGCCGCAAGCCGGATGACCTGCCGGCGTTCACCGAGAGGATGCTCGAGGCGTTCGGGGCCGGCTGACCCGGTCTTCTCGTGAACGGTGGCCGAGCGCGTTGCTCCGTGCCCGGCGGCGGCTCAGCGGCAGGCTGCGGCTCAGCGGCGGGCGGCGTCGCGCACGCAGCGGACCGCCCAGGGCAGTGCCTCCAGCCGCCCGTCACCGATCGGTTCCCCGCAGATGTCGCAGACCCCGTAGCTGCCCTCGTCGACCTTGGCCAGAGCCCGGTCGATGTCGGCGAGGGTCACCTGCAGCTTGTCGTGGACGGCCACCTGGGACAGCCGGTCGACGGCCATCGACGTACCCTCCCCGACCCGCTTCCCGAAGGAGATCGACCCCTGTTCCTCCGCGGGCGTCGCGATGCCCTTGAGCTGCAGCTCGATCTCAGCCTTCTTCGCGCGCAGCAGGTCGGCGACTGTTTCCATTCCTCCATCGTGACACCTGCCTGCCCGGGCTCGGTCGGCCGGTCAGTGTGATGGATGACCGCGGAGCAGCGGAACACAGCGCGGCCACAGCACCTGCAGCGCAGGCACGGGCGGCCCGCCCGCCTTGCGGTAGAAGTGGTTCGCGTCAAGCAGATGGGTCGAGGAGTCCGGAAACTCGAGGATCTCGGCACCCCACTCCTCCGGCCCGTACAACGGATCGAGGTCGGACCCTGCGCTGAACCGATCACCCCGGTCGATGACCGCGCGGGCGATCGGTGTCAGCGTCAGGTCCGAGCACTCCGGGCACATGTTGAAGCAGATCACCTCAGGGTGGTCCCACCGACTCAGTCCGACGGTGTAGGCGAACGGTGGGTTCTTGTCCCCCTCTCCTTCGACGAACGTCATCGTGAAGCCGTGCTCCAGGATGCGGCTGCGCATCAGCGCGAACACCTCCCGGGCAGACATTCCCTGGCACATCAAACACATCGCTACCTCCAACGGATCGGTCGTCTCGACCCCGACGCGTCGGACGCTAGGCGGGCGGACCGACGGAACGGGCCGGCGTCGGCGGATTCTCCACAGGCCGCGGGCTCGTCGGTGAGGCAGCGCGTAACGAAACGGATTTCCCGTCGTTGGAGGGAGAGCTGCGCTCGGGAGCTGCGAACCGTCCGGGCTGCCTCGTGGCAGCAACCTCGCGAGCACAGGAGTCCGTAGTGGTTATGAAACGTCTCGTCAGACTGGGGCTCCTCGCTCTGGTCACGCCCGCCGTCGCCGCCGGCATCGCCGTCGCCTCCGTGTCGGCGAGTACGCCGGCCAGCAGCTTCGTCTCGGCCGATCAGGCTGACAGCTGTCAGCAGGAACGAGAGGACGCCGAGGCCGCGGACCGCAGGTTCGACGACGCCAAGCAGTCCCGTCAGGATGCCGAGGGCAAGCAGGCACGGGAAGATGCACAGCGCGACTTCCGGCAGGCGCAGGAGGACCGCCGGAACGCCCACCGTGCCTACGAGGACTGTGTCTCCGCGCAGGAGCCGGACGAGGAAGATGGCACGTCCAGCCCGCTCCAGCCGCTCTGCGACCAGGCACCCGAAGCCCAGCCGCTGTGCGACGCCACCAAAGAGTTCCCGCCCGCACCACCCACACCCGGCGACGGCAACGACGAGGGCAGCCCCATCCAGGAACTCTGCGACCAGGCACCCGAAGCCCAGCCCCTGTGCGACGCCACCAAGGAGTTCCCGCCCGCACCCCCCCCACCCGGCGACGGCAACGACGAGGGCAGCCCCATCCAGGAACTCTGCGACCAGGCACCCGAAGCCCAGCCGCTGTGCGACGTCACTGCGGCGACGACGCTGAACCTGCTCTAGCGCATCCCTGCCGTGCAGGAGCCGGTCACCGTGACCGGCTCCTGCACGCAAAGCCCGGCGGATTCACCGGAGCAGGTCACGGTGACCGGTTGCTGCAGCCCGGCGGCGGACCAGGCGGCCCGGGCGGGCAGCGCAGCGACGCGGGGACCGGGGGGCCGCGACAAGCGGCCGTGGCAAGATGTACGCCGACGCGCTGACATCGCCCGACCAGGCGTGGACATCGTCACTGCGTCTGGCCCCAGTAGCTCAGTGGATAGAGCAGCCGCCTCCTAAGCGAAAGGTCGCCAGTTCGACTCTGGCCTGGGGCACCGGCACGTCAGCGCGCCCGACCGCCAGGGTCAGAACCAGGCCCGACTGATCTCGGCGAACTCCGGACCGAACGCGGCGCCGACCCCGACGACGGCGGCTGCCGCCACGCCGGCGAGCATCCGGCGGCGGAGACCACCGCGAGCGGATGACTCCGGTGCCACCAAGGGAACCGGCTCCAGCCGGCCGTTCAGGATGCCGGAGACCTCGGCCACCTCGCAGGTGGACAGCACCACCGGCGACGACCGGAGGATGTGCTCGAGTGCGAGGCGAGAGGTGATCGTCACGCCGTCGACCACGTCGGCGAGCGCGTCGTCGGAGAGGAAGCAGACGAGCGGCCGGACCGTCGCCTGGTACCGCGGGAGCAGCAGGCCCGCCACGGCACGCGCCGCCTCCGAGCTCTGCGCCACCTCGGGCTCGCACCAGGCACCGCCGTCGTCACGCACCTGTGGTTCGGAGGGCGGGTAGTGGATGACGTAGACCCCGCTCGGGCCGACCAGAACATGGTCGATCTGGGCATCGGACCGCCCGGGCCAGCGCACGTTCCGGAACTGCTTCCAGTGGCTCTCCGGAAGCGACATCGCATCCCGGACCCGAAGACTCCCCGCCGAACCCCGAGCCATCGCCCCTCCCTCACTTGCTCCCTGTCCACAGGGTAGGGAAGGTAAAGACATTGCGGGGTCGAGTGATCAAAACGTTGTCATCGGGTACCCGCTGCGAGTCCCGAACCGGTCAGGAGTGTCCCGAGATGCAGACGTTCCTCCCCTTTCCCGATTTCGAGCGCTCCGCCCGCGCCCTAGACACGAAGCGTCTCGGCAAGCAACGGGTCGAGGTGATCCAGGTCGTGCGGGCACTGACCCGTTCCGGCTATGGCTGGGGCAACCACCCCGCCGTACTCATGTGGAAGGGTCACGAGGAGGCGCTCGGGCGGTACGGCCTGACCTGTTGCGAGGTGTGGACCGAGCTCGGCTTCGGTGACACCTGCGCGGACACGATCACCGCTGACCTCCGCGAGGCCGGGGTCACCGAGATCCGCTCCGAGGCCGAGCTGCGCGCTGCCGACGTACTCCCGACGTGGCTCGGCGACGACGCGTTCCACCGCGGACACCAGTCATCGCTGGTCCGCAAGGATCCGGACCACTACCGCCCGCTGTTCCCGGACACACCCGACGACCTGCCCTACGTGTGGCCGGTCCGGTCGGCCAAGGTGCTCGAGGCGGAGCGGCGCAAGGCGGAGCGAGCCGTACGTCGGGCGACCCGCACGTCGCGCGGAGGCTAACCCGGATCGCGGCCAAGCAGCCCGAGGAGCAGGTCCTGCGGGTCCTCACCGGACACCTCGACCGCCGGCGCGAACAGACCGCTGGCGGCGTACTGGTCGGTGTGCGTGCGGGCGTACTCGAGGGACTTCTCCACGGTGCCCGGATCGAGCTTCTCGGTGAGGCCCGCGCCCCGGGCGAGGTCCCAGCAGTGCACGGTGAGGTCCACCAGCATCTGGCTGGCGTACTCCTCCACGGGCACGCTCCCGAACGACAGGTGCACCTCCTGGTCGTCGGACGCGTCGGCGAAGGCCGGCAACGAGGCCGCCATCGCCCGGTCCCAGGCCGCCGCGGGATCGTCGCCGAGCAGGTCGCCGTCGAAGCGGTCGCCGACCTGCTCGACGGTCTGGCCGGCGAGCAGCGGCGGCGCCCAGAGGTGCTCACTGACCAGGTGGTTGAGCAGGTCGCGGACCGACCAGTCGGCGCAGGGGGTCGCCGCGTCCCAGCGGTCGTCCGGCACGCCGTGCACCGCGTGGGAGAACCGGTCGGCGGCGACGGGGATCAGCTCACGAGCAGAGGTCATGGGTCAGGCGTAGCACGGCGCGGGTCGCCGGCACCACCCCGGCCGGCGGCTCAGGCCAGCGTGCCGTCGCCGAACCGGTAGGTCATTCCGTTGATCGTGTAGACGACGGCGACGCCCGTCGACGTCTTCTCCGCGAGCAGGGTGACGTCCTTGCCGGCCAGGCCGGCGAGCTCGTCAGCGTTGGTGCCCGTGGTTCCGTTGCCGTCGAAGTCGTCGGCGGCCGCGGCGCCGAGCACCACCGGGCCGAGGTCGAGGGTGGTGCCTCCCGTGCACCAGGTGTCGGTCCCGCAGGAGGCGAAGGCACCGCTGACGGGGACCAGATCCGGCTCCGGAGGTGTCGTCGGTTCCGGAGTCGGCTTCGGGTACGGCGACGGCGTCGGCTTCGGCTTCGGGGTCGGCGTGGGACTCGTCGTCGGCTTCGGCGTCGGCTTGGTGGTCGGCGTAGCGTCCGGCTTCGGCTGCGACTTCGTGTCCTGGGTCGCGTCCGAGGTCGTACCCCGGTCCCGGTCCCGGACGCGATCACGCTGTGCGTCCGTGCGCTTGCCGTCCCGGTCCTTCTTCTTGCGGCGCGGCTCCTGCTCCTCCTCGACCACCGGCGGGGGCGGCATCACGAAGACGCCGGTGCGGTAGCCGCGCTCGAACGCCATCACCAGCGCCACGTAGTAGTCGTCCTGGTTGTAGCGGTAGATCGCGGCTGCCATCGCCACGTCGCCGAGGACGCTGCCCGATCCGGAGCAGAGGTACGCCCCGGCGGCGAGCGCGGCGTCGTCCAGGTCGTTCGGGGACGACTTGCCGTCGCCGTCGCCGTCGCGGGCCGCGAACGCCCAGGTGGACGGGATGAACTGCATCGGCCCGACCGCCCGGTCCCAGACCCGGTCCTTGTCGAGCTTGCCGTTGTCGGTGTCGCGGATCGCCGCCACCGGTCCGGCGCCGTTGAGCTGGACGCCGATGATCAACGGGTGCGAGACCCCGTCGGTGCCCAGCACCGACCCGCCGTACCGGCCGTGGTCGGACTCCACCCGTCCAATGCCGGCGAGCAGCGTCCAGGGCAGCTGGCATGCCGGGTCGGTACGGCTGATGATCCGGGCCGCGTTCCGGTAGGCCCGCTCGGCGGCGCTGGGTACGCCGTGGTCGCTCATCGCGCTCGCGGTCCACACCCGTGTCCCCTTCGGGCCGGAGACCTTGACCCCGCGTCTGGTCGCCTGCTCCTCGGCTGCGACGCGCAGCGCGACGACCGACTCCGGGCTCTCCACCTGCTCGAGCAGCGCGAACCGGGCGTTGGACCGGCTCACCGCCGGGGTGACCGGCTCGGTCACGACCGGGCCGGTCCGGGCGACGGCCGGCGACGGGTCGACGGTCGGCGCCCCGGCGGTCAGCAGCAGCGGCACCACCGCCAGGGAGAGCACAGCCAGGTACGGCGCCTTGCGGCGTGAGGTGATGCGTGTGGCCATGCCGAGCTCCCAGTCGTCCTCGCCCGACCCTAGGAGAACCGCGCCCCACGTTCACCCGTTCTGCACCGAAATGACCCGGACAGCACCGCCCAGGTGACCCGCTTGGGGGGTGAACCGGACATCCGGGCGGTTTCGCCCTCTCGGTAGGTCCTTCCTCGGCGCCTACTCGGCGCGGGCCTGGACCGTCTCCTTCTCGAGGACCTCGAACCGGATCCCGGCCCGCACCAGTCGTTCGGTGAGGTGCTCGCCCATCGCGACCGCCGTGGTGACCTGCCCCGACATCCCCGGGTTGTCGTCGAACGCCAGGCAGAGCCCCGCCTCACCCAGCATCTTCGCCGTCTCGTCGTAGCCGGGGTCGCCACCGGACACCTCCGTGGTGACCCGCTGCCCACCGCCCTCACCGATGAACCGGACCGCGAACCACGACTTCTCCCGACGGGCCTGGTCCGGCCCCTCGCCCTGCGGGACCCGGCTGAGCAGCAGGTTGCGCAACGGTGGCACCTGCGCCACGGCGGCGAGTGCGCCGACTCCGACCACTCCGCCGACCACGACCGGGAGGCGGCGGACACCGGCGTAGTGCGCATACTCGAAGTCCGGGCCGTAGCGGTCGAGGGCGGCGGCGGAGCGCCGCACCACGAGCGGGTCGACGGTCGGCAGCGGCACCAGCCAGTGGCCGAAGTCGCTGTCGCGGTGCGGCGGCCGCGCGGACAGCCGGACCCTGCGGCGGGCCGGACGGGCCTCCATCTTCTTGCGCTGCGAGGACACCTGCTTCATCTGTCTGCCGCGCGACATCGCGTTGACCGCGGAGTGGAAGGTGCCACCGGAGAACATGCCACCGGCGCGAACCATGCCCTTGACCCGGAGCGGCACACCCTCGGGCAGCTGCAGGACGGTGAACCTGACCCCGAGGTCGTAGGGAATGGAGTCGAAGCCGCTGCAGTGCACGATCCGTGCCCCGGTCTCGCTGGCGCGCTGGTGGTGCTCGACGTACATCCGGTCGACGAACTCCGGCTCGCCGGTCAGGTCGAGGTAGTCGGTGCCTGCCTCGGCACAGGCGGCGACCAGCGGCTCGCCGTACTCGAGGTAGGGGCCGACGGTGGTGATCACCACGCGCGCGGAGCCGGCCACCTCGTTCAGCGAGCCGGGGTCGGTGACGTCGGCGTGCAGCAGCGGCATCGCCGCCAGCCCGGGGTCGATCACCGCGAGCCGGGAGCGGACCGCCTCCAGCTTCGCCTGGTTCCGCCCCGCCAGTGCCCAGCGGCAGTCCGCGGGGGCGTTGCGGGCGAGGTACTCGGCGGTCAGTCCGCCGGTGAAACCGGTCGCGCCGAAGAGGACCAGGTCGTGGGTGCGCTGTGCGTCGGTGGCCATGGCGCCCACTCTGCCCAGTGGAACCGCCACCCCACAACGTGCGTCCCACCACAGAACGTGCGGACCACGGAACGGGGAGACTATGCGACGACGTACCTTTGCCGCTCTCGGTGCAGGCGCCTCGGTCAGCGCAGCCACCTGCGCGCTGCTCACCACCGGAGTGGTCGGCGCCTCCCTCGCCGTCCTGGCCGCACCGCCGCTGGCACCACCCGCCGCGGCCGAGGAGCTGCAGCCGTTCGAGCGCTGCGAGGAGCTGCGCCAGTGGTACGTCGACGCGGCGCTGCCCCTGGTCGGCCCCTGGGGCCTGGGCTGGCCCGGCGTCTACGCCGATGGCGGCGTCCTGCTCACCGCCGCCCGGGACGTCCGCGCGGCCGCACCCTCGCCGGCCGAGGCCGTCGGCAGCGGCGACACCGGCACGAACGTGCAGGAGGCCGGGGTGGACGAGCCGGACGTCGCGAAGACGGACGGGACCGTCCTGGTCCACCTCGACCGCGGGGATCTCGTGGTCAGCGACGTGCGCGGCGAGCCCCGCGAGCTGTCCCGCACCGAGCTGCCAGGGCGGTTGACCGGTCAGGAGCTGCTGCTCGTCGACGACACGGTCGTCGTCCTCGGCCAGGACGGCTTCTTCCACGGCGGCCCGGTGGTGCGCGACATCCTGCCGTCGTACGGCGGCGTCGCCACCACGCACGTGATCACGTTCGACATCGCCGACCCGGCCGCGCCCAGCCTCGAACGGCACGACCGGATCGACGGGGCGCTCGTGTCGGCCCGTGAGTACGACGGGACGGTCCGCGCCGTGATCTCCACCGGAGCCCCGGCCCTGGACTTCGTCCGTCCGACCCGGGACAGAACCGCACGCGAGGCGACGCGGGAGAACCGGGAGATCCTGCGGGAGAGCACGATCACCGACTGGCTGCCCCAGGTCCACTCGGGCGATGACCCGAGCCCGCTGGTCGCGTGCACCGACGTCCGGCACCCCGAGGAACACTCCGGGATCGGCACGATCAGCGTGGTCACCTTCGCGGCCGCGACACCGGGTGAACGGTCCGCGACCGCGGTCACCGCCGGCGGCCAGATGGTGTACTCCTCGACCGACCGGCTCTACATCGCGACCGCGAGCGGCGGCTGGGGCCAGCCTATCCCGGTCGAGGGACGCGGAGTGGATCGCCGGCCGGCGCCGCCCACCACGCAGGTGCACGCGTTCGCGCTCGACGGACCGAGCACCGCGTACGTCGCCTCGAGTGACGTGCCCGGCACGGTCCAGGACCGCTGGTCCTTCAGCGAGCACGACGGGCGGTTGCGGGTGGCGACTGCTCTGGGCGACTCCTGGAACCCGCGGGAGAACGCCGTGGTCGTCCTCGAAGAACGCGGCGACGACCTGGTCGAGGTGGGCCGTGTCGACGGGATCGGGGTCAACGAGCAGATCCGGTCCGTGCGCTGGTTCGGCGACCTGGCGATCGTGGTCACCTTCCGCCAGGTTGACCCGCTCTACACCGTGGACCTGTCCGACCCGGCCGGGCCCCGGGTGGTGGGTGAGCTGAAGATCCCCGGGTTCTCCTCCTACCTGCACCCGGTCGGCGACGGGCAGCTGCTCGGCCTCGGCCAGGACGCCACGTTGCGCGGCTCGACCCGCGGTGCCCAGGCGTCGCTGTTCGACGTCTCCGACCTGGCCGATCCGCGCCGGTCCGGGACCGCCGGCTTCGGCCGGCACACCGAGTTCACCACTGCCTGGGACAGCCGCGCGTTCACGTTCCTGCCGGAGCGGAGCATCGCGCTCGCACCGGTGCAGGACTACCGCACCGGCCGGACCCGGATCGCCGTCCTGCAGGTGAACGGCGACGGCACGCTGACCCGCACGCTGACCGACCCCGTGGGCGGCTGGCGCTCGGACTACGTGCGCACGCTTCCGCTCGGGGACGGCCGGGTGGCCCTGGTCGTCGGCGGCGACGTGAGGCTGCTCTCGGTCTAGGCTCGATGTATGTGCCGCAACATCAGACCCCTGCACAACTTCGAACCGCCCGCCACCCGCGACGAGGTGCGCGCCGCGGCGGAGCAGTACGTCCGCAAGGTCAGCGGGACCGGGAAACCGTCCCAGGCCAACCAGGCCGCGTTCGAGGAGGCCGTCCAGGAGGTGGCCGCGGCCACCGAGCGGCTCCTCGACCGGCTGACCACCACCGCGCCGCCCAAGGACCGTGAGGTCGAGGCGGCCAAGGCCAAGGCGCGTTCGGTGGCGCGGTTCGGATGACCGCGGGCAGCGCGCCGGACCCGGTGGAGGCGGCCTTCGAGGCGGTCCGTCGCGACGATTTCCTGCGACCGGAGGAGCGCGGCTTCGCCGGCCAGGACCGGGCGATCCAGATCGGGTACCAGCAGACAAACAGCCAGCCCACCACGGTGCGCGCGATGTTGCGCCTGCTCGACGTCGAGCCGGGCCACAAGGTGCTCGACGTGGGCTGCGGGTCCGGGTGGACGACCGCCCTCCTGGGCAGCATGGTCGGGCCGACCGGGTCGGTGCACGGCGTGGAGATCGTCCCGGAGCTGGTGGAGTGGGGACAGCAGAACCTGGCGGCCTACCCGACGGCGTGGACCAGCATCAACCAGGCCACCCCGAACGTCCTCGGCATCCCGGACCGGGCGCCGTTCGACCGGATCCTGGTCTCGGCGGAGGCGGCGTCCCTCCCCGGCGAGCTCGTCGACCAGCTCCGCGTCGGAGGCGTGATGGTCATCCCCGTAGCAGGCCGGATGACCGTGGTCCGCCGTACGGATGGGGAACCAACCGTGGAGCGGCACGGCCACTACGCGTTCGTGCCGCTGGTCGAACCGGACTGATCTCAGGCGGTCAGCCGGCGCAGCTCGGCCCGGTGCTCGGGCGAGCTTGCCCGAGTGGCCACGCCCGTGAACGCCGCGGCCAGCGCCATCAGCTGGACCGCCGACCCCGCCTGTCCCAAGCGGGACGCGATCGGCATCATCGCCAAGAACACCAGCAACAGGATCGGCACCCAGACCACCGTCTGGCGTGCCCGGAACAGGGCGATCGCGATCAGCAGGATTCCGAGCAGGAAGCCGCCGATCCACACGTAGAGCATGGTCGCCAGCCCGGCCTCGCGGGCCACGCTGTCGATGGCGCCCGGGTTGGTGATCACCCCCTCGGTGAGCAGCGCCTTGTAGAAGACCAGCAGCATGCCGAAGCCCGCCAGCCCCACGATCCCGACCGAGAACACGGCGACGCCCAACAGTCCGACACTGCGTCCGCGGCCGGTGAACAACGACAGCAGCGTCGGCATCCCGAGGGTCAGGGCCACCGAGCCGAGGAAGTACATCACGGCCATCGCCAGCCACCGCGCGCCCTGCTCGTTGGCCACCCGCAGGGTCTGCGCCGGGGTCGCGTCGTCCATCAACGGGTTCAGCAGGGCGCCGAGCACCAGCGCCATGACGCCGGTGACCAGGGCCGCAGCCGACAGCGGGATCCACTCGGTGCGCATCCGCACACACTATGCCCGCGGGAGCGGTCCCCGGGCTTAGTTCGCAAAGTCAACTATCGCGTCCGGGTCCTCGTCGTCCCACTCGTCGACCATCGCCACGAGGTCGGCGACGGAGTCGACCACCTGCGTGGGTCGGTAGGGGAACCGCGGCACCTGGTGTCCCTGCGTCGAGCCGGTGAGCACGAGGACCGTGCGCATCCCCGCCTCCAGGCCGGAGATGATGTCGGTGTCCATCCGGTCGCCGACCATCACGGTCGTCTCCGAGTGCGCGTCGATCCGGTTCAGCGCCGAGCGCATCATCAACGGGTTCGGCTTTCCGACGAAGTAGGGCTCGACGCCGGTCGCGCGGGTGATCAGCGCCGCCACCGACCCGGTCGCCGGGATCGGACCCTGCGGGGACGGCCCACTCGGGTCCGGGTTCGTCGCGATGAAGCGAGCCCCCTTCTCGATCAGCCGGATCGCGGTGGTGATCGCCTCGAACGAGTAGGTCCGGGTCTCTCCGAGCACGACGTACTCCGGGTCCCGCTCGGAGAGCACGTAGCCGATCTCGTGCATGGCAGTGGTCAGGCCGGCCTCGCCGATCACGTACGCCGTGGCGCCCGGCCGCTGGTCGTCGAGGAACTGCGCGGTGGCCAGCGCGGAGGTCCAGATCGCCTCCTCCGGTACGTCGATCCCGGAGCGGGCCAGCCTGGCCTTGAGGTCACGGGCCGTGAAGATCGAGTTGTTGGTCAGCAGCAGGAAGGGCCGGCCGCGCTCCTGGAGACGCTTGACGAAGTCCGCGGCACCAGGGATCGCCTCCTCCTCGTGCACGAGCACGCCGTCCATGTCCGAGAGCCAGGTGCGAACCGGTTTCGTAGGCGAGGTCATGCCCTCATCGTCCCGCACCTGTCCAGAGCCGGTTCAGCCCGTGGCGTCGACGGCCTCACCCGCGGCCGCGTCCAGGCCGTCGCCGAACGCGCAGGAGGCGAGCTCGGCCAGGTCGGCGTCGTTCGCGGCGTGCTGAGGAGCCTCCATCGCGACCAGCGTGTTGAGCAGCATCCCGCCGGCGATGAACGTGCGGACCTGGTCCGGGGTGGCACCGGAGCGGTCCCGGATCTCGGTGTAGATCCTGGTCATCCAGGTCCGGGCCTGCGCCCCGATCTCCGGGGTGGAGCCGGCCGCGAAGCCGTGCATCATCACCAGCAGCAGGTCCCGGTCGTCGAGGAGCAGCTGGGTGTACGCCGCACCCATCTCGCCCCAGAGCTCCTCGTTCTCCGGGTCCGCGGAGATCTTGGCGAGCACCGGCTCGAACTCGGTCATCACCCGCTCGACCGCGCGCGCGAACACCTCGCGGAACAGCTCCGCCTTGGACCCGAACATCCGCACGACGTAGGGCTGCGAGACGCCCGCCTCGCGCGCTACCGCGTCCGTGGTCGTCCCGTAGTAGCCGCCTCGGGCGAACGCCTTCGACGCGGCGGCGAGCACGAGCTGGCGGCGCTCGGCGGCGTTCATCCGGGTCTTCGACAGGGGCGCGGGAGAGTTCATGCTTGACAGGTTATCACTTGATTACTTATCGTCGTCGATCAAGTAATCAGTCGATGCTTACTCCACCTCCTCCACCAGGGATCGCCATGACCACGACCTCTCCCCCGCCCGTTGTCGAGCATCCGGCCGTCCGACCGGCCCAGGCCGACCGGGGCGCGCGCCGTACCGTCCCCGTATGGCTGGCGCTGGTCGCCGCCTCGCTGCCGATGTTCATGGCCACCCTGGACAACCTGGTGATGACCAGCGCACTCCCGGTGATCCAGGCCGACCTGGGGGCCTCGGTAGGACAGCTCCAGTGGTTCATGAACGCCTACACGCTGGCGTTCGCGACGCTGATGCTGTCCCTGGCCACGCTCGGTGACCGGCTCGGCCGGCGCAGGGTCTTCCTGTGGGGCATCGGGCTGTTCACGATCGCGTCGATCGCGTCGGCCCTGTCCACCGATCCGGGGATGCTGATCGTGGCCCGGGCGTTCCAGGGCGCCGGCGCGGCGGCGATCATGCCGTTGTCGCTGACCCTGCTCGCGGGGGCGGTCCCGGTCGCCAAGCGGGCGCTGGCGATCGGCGTCTGGGGCGGCGTGTCCGGCCTCGGCGTCGCGCTCGGGCCGGTGCTGGGCGGGGCCGTCGTCGACGGAGTCTCGTGGCAGGCGGTGTTCTGGATCAACGTCCCGGTGGCGGTGGTCGCGGTGCCGCTGGCGATGTACGCGCTGGCCGAGTCGCGCGGACGCCGCCAGCCCCTGGACCTGGTCGGCGTGGGCCTGGCGGGCGTGGCGGTCTTCCTCGGAATCTGGGGCATCGTTCGCGGCAACGACGACGGCTGGGCGAGCACCCCGGTGCTGGTCGCGCTGACGGCGTCCGTGCTGCTGCTGGCAGGGTTCGTGGTGCACGAGACCCGCACCCAGTTCCCGGTGATGCCGCTGCGGCTGTTCCGCTCCCGGCAGTTCTCGATCGCCAACGTGATCGGGCTGACCTTCACGCTGGGGATGATGGGCGCGGTGTTCCTGCTCGCGCAGTACCTGCAGATCGTGATGGGCTACAGCCCGTTCGACGCCGGCCTGCGCACCCTGCCGTGGACGGCGGCGCCGATGGTGGTCGCTCCGCTGGCCGGCATCCTGGCTCCCCGGATCGG
>JAICRS010000287.1 GCA_025966335.1 Nocardioidaceae bacterium | reverse complement strand
CCGTACCGGCCGTCGCCGAGCACCCGCCGGAACGCGGGGATCGTGCTGGCGAGCACCGAGGCGCCGGCGGCCATCGCCTCCACCAGGACGATCCCGAAGCTCTCCCCGCCGGTGTTCGGAGCGACGTAGACGTCCGCGGTCCGCAGTGCCGCGGCCTTCTCCTCGTCGCTGATCCGGCCCAGGAAGGTGACCTGGTCCCGCAGCCCGGCCGGCACCGAGGCCCGCGCCCGGTCGATGTCACCGCCGCCGACGACCAGCAGCCGCACGCCAGGATGGTCCGCGGCGATCTTCGGGAACGCCTGCAGCAGCACCGGCAGACCCTTGCGGGGTTCATCGAGCCGGCCCACGAACGCGAGCGTGCAGTCCTCACCACGCCAGTCGTCTCGCGGGGACGTGTGCGCGAAGCGGTCGACGTACACACCGTTGGGGATCACCACCGGCTCACCGCCGACGTGCTGGACCAGGGTGTCCCGGGCGTACTCCGAGACCGCGATCCGGCCGGTGATCTTCTCCAGCGACGGGCGCAGGATGGAGGCGGAGGCAGACATCGCCCGGGACCGGATCTGCGAGGTGTGGAAGGTCGCCACCACCGGGCACTCCGCGGCCCACAGCGCGAGCAGCGACAGGCTCGGCGAGGCAGGCTCGTGCAGGTGCACCACGTCGAAGGCTCCGTCGCGCAGCCAGCGACGGACCCGTGCGGCGACCACCGGCCCGAACGAGACCCGGGCCACCGAGCCGTTGTAGGGCACCGGCATCGCGCGGCCCGCGGGCACGACGTACGCCGGCAGCTGGTGCTCGTCCTCGCTCGGGGCGAGCACCGACACGTCGTGGCCCAGCCCGATCAGTGCCTCGGCGAGGTCCTTGACGTGGTTCTGCACGCCGCCGGGCACGTCGAGGGAGTAGGGGCACACCAGCCCGATCCGCACGGTTACCGCCGTCCGGGTGACAGGTCGTCGGCGAAGACCCGCTGCATCATGTGCCAGTCCTGCGGGTGCTCGCGAAGCCCGGCGGTGAACGCGTCGGCCACCTGCTGCATCATCGCGGCGATGCCGTCCTCGCCCTCGACGTGCGGGACCTCCGGGTGGAAGGTGACCTCCATGTCGTCGCCGTCGTAGGCGAGGGTGACCGGGATCAGCGCGGCGCCGGTGCGGCGGGCGAGCACGGCCGGCCCGCGAGGCATCCGGGCCGGCTCGCCGCACAACGTGACCTCGATGCTGGTCCGGCTCAGGTCCCGGTCCGCGAGCAGGCACACCAGCCCGCCGGACTCGACCCAGTCGACCAGCCGGGGGAACGTCGCGGCGTCCCCGGTCAGCGGCAGGATCTCCATGCCGAGCGAGCTGCGGTACGACACGAACTCGTCGTACAGCCGCTCCGGTCGCAGCCGCTCCGCCACCGTGACCAGCGGCATCCCGGTCGCGCACGCCCAGGCACCGGCCCAGTCCCAGTTCGCCATGTGCGGCAGGGGCACCACCGCGCCGTTCCCGCGCGCCATGGCATCGCGGAGGACGTGCTCGTCGACCGTGCGGGCGCGTCGTACGAGGTCGTCGGTGGGCCAGGCGGGAAGCCGGAACGACTCGCACCAGTAGCGCAGGTAGGACCGCACCGCGTCGTGGGTCAGCCGGTCCAGCTCCTGGTCGGAGAGGCCCGGTCGGACCCGGGCCAGGTTCCGGCGCAGCCGTTGCACGCTGGTGCCGTTGCGGCGGTACACCTCGTCGCCGATGCGCGCGAACAGGCCGCGGGCCGCGGGCTCCGGCAGCAGCCGGACCAGCCGCCAGCCGGACAGGTAGCCGAGCGCGGTGGCGTGGTCCGAGGCGGCCCCGGCGGCCCGGCCGAGCCCGCCGAGCAGCGAGCTCATCACGCGGCTGCTTTGGCCTGACTGCGCACCGTCAGCACCCGCTGGACCACGGTGACCGTGCTGGCGAGCGCGAGCACGGCGAGGGTGAGCGGGATCAGCACCGGCACGTCGAAGATGGCGCTGAGGCCGGTCATCACCAGGATCGCCACCAGCCGGTCGGCCCGCTCGGCGATCCCGCCCCTGGCCTCCATCCCGAGCGACTCCGCGCGGGCGCGGGCGTAGGAGGTGACCGATCCCATCACCAGGCAGTACAACGCCAACGAGGCCAGCGGCAGGGACTCCCCAGGTCCGGCGAAGTACAGCACCAGGCCGCCGAAGATCGCCGCGTCACCGAGCCGGTCCAGGGTCGAGTCGAGGAACGCGCCCCACTTCGACGAGGTCCCGGTCATCCGGGCCATCGTCCCGTCGAGCAGGTCGGAGAACACGAACGCGGTGATCACCAGGACCCCGATCAGCAGCTCCCCGCGCGGGAAGAAGATCAGCGCACCGGCGACCACCCCGATGGTGCCGACCAGGGTGACCGCGTCGGGGCTCACGCCCATCCGGATCAGGAATTTCGCGATGGGAGTGAGCAGCTTGGTCCAGAAGGCACGGAATCGGTTCAGCATGGCGAGAGCAGGCTATCCGGCCGGGCCCCGCGGGGCCCGGCCGACCCGCGGGGTCAGCTCCAGGCGTCGGCGAGCAGGTCCCGGGTCTCGGCCATCAGCTCGGGCAGGGTGCGGGTGCGGCCGATGATCGGCATGAAGTTCTGGTCGCCGGCCCAGCGGGGCACGACGTGCTGGTGCAGGTGCGCGGCGATGCCGGCGCCGGCGACCGAGCCCTGGTTCATCCCGATGTTGAACCCGTGCGCGCCGCTGACGTCGCGGATCGTCCGCATCGCCTGCTGGGTCAGCTCCGCGACCTCGACCGTCTCCTCGGCGGTGACCTCGGTGTAGTCCGCGACGTGCCGGTAGGGGCAGACCATCAGGTGGCCCGGGCTGTAGGGATACAGGTTGAGCACGACGTACGACAGCGCGCCGCGGTGCACGACCAGGCCCTGCCGGTCCTCGAGCGTCGGGATCCGGCAGAACGGGCACTGCTCCCCGGCCTCGGAGTCGGCCGGCTTGTTCTGCCCGCGGATGTAGGCCATCCGGTGCGGCGTCCAGAGCCGTTCGAGCTCGTCGGGCACGCCGACCCCTTCCTGGTGCAGGGTCTCGTCGAGCTGCCCGTCGTACTCCGAGCCGTGGTTCATACCTGGATCCGGCGCTCCACCGCGTCGACCACGCGGGAGATCGCCTCGTCGACGGAGACGCCGTTGTCCTGCTCACCGTTGCGGTAGCGGAACGACACCGCGCCGTCCTCGACGTCCCGGTCGCCGGCGATCAGCATGAACGGCACCTTCTGCACCTGGGCGTTGCGGATCTTCTTCTGCATCCGGTCGTCGGACTCGTCGACCTCGACCCGGATCCCGCGCTCGCGCAGCTGCGCGGCCACCTTCTGCAGGTAGTCGTCATGCCGCTCCGCGATCGGGATCGCGACGACCTGGACCGG
>JAICRS010000116.1 GCA_025966335.1 Nocardioidaceae bacterium | reverse complement strand
GGTCCCTGCTCGACGACGTGCAGCAGGATGCTGTAGGCCGTGGGCTGCAGGTCGGGGTGGATCGTGCGGGCGTTGACCGCGGTCTTGCGGCGGACCCGGCGCAGCAGCACGCCGAGCTCGCGTTCGATGCTCCGCAGCGAGTCGGCCTTGCTGCTCACCGGCTCGTCCCGTCGTCGGCTTGCTCGATGGTGGTTCGCAGCGGCACCTCGCGGATGAACAGGACCGCGACCAGCGCGAGCACGACGAACGGTGTCGTCAGCAAGAAGATGTGGGCCGTGCCGACGCCGTACGCGTGCTCGAAGACCTCGCGCACCGGGCCGGGCAACGACGCCATGTCAGGGATCGAGCGGGCGGTCTCGCCGGAGCCGTCCAGCTCGATGCCCAGTCGGGACAGGCCGGCGGCGACGTTGCCGGCGACCGAGCTGCCCAGCGCGGCGCCGAGGCCGGACACGCCGATCGAGCCCCCGAGGGTCCGGAAGAACGAGACCAGCGAGCTGGCCGCGCCCATGTCCCGCATCGCGGTGTTGTTCTGGACCGCGACGACGAGGTTCTGGTTCATCCCGCCGATGCCGGTGCCGAGCACCGCCATGTAGAGCCCGACGAGGGTGATCGAGGTGTCGTCGTCGATGGTGCCGAGCAGCGCCGAACCGAGCACGGTCAGGGCGGCGCCGGCGACGATGTAGGGCTTCCAGCGGCCGTAGCGGCTGATCAGCCGGCCGGTGGTGATGCTGGAGAACAGCAGGCCGCCGACCATCGCCAAGGACATCAGGCCGGCCGCGGTCGGCGACATGCCGCGCGAGATCTGGAAGTACTGCGAGAGGAAGACCGTTCCGGCGAACATCGCGACCCCGACCATCACGCTCGCGAACGTGGCGAGGCTGGTGGTCCGGTCCCGGAACAGCCGCAGCGGGATGATCGGCTCCTTCGCCCGCGCCTCCGCGTAGAGCGCGCTGGCGAGCAGCAGGACCGACGCGGTCACCATCCATGCCGTCGCCGGCGACGCCCAGTCGAACTGGTGCCCGGCCAGCGAAACCCAGATCAGCAGCAGCGACACACCACTGATCAACAGCGCGGCGCCGGCGTAGTCGATGGACACCTCGCGCTTGATCGTCGGCACGTGCAGGGTCTTCCGCAGCACCACCAGGGCCACCGCCGCGACCGGGATGCCCACGTAGAAGCACCAGCGCCAGCCCAGGCCGGGGGTGTCCACGATCAGGCCGCCGATCAGCGGCCCGCTCACGGTGGCCACCGCGAACACCGCGCCGAGGTAACCGGAGTAGCGGCCGCGTTCCCGCGGCGAGACGATGGTGGCGATCACCACCTGCACCAGGGCGACCAGGCCGCCGACACCGACGCCCTGCACGGCCCGTGCGCCGATCAGGAAACCCATGTTCGGCGCCAGCCCGGCCAGCACCGAGCCCGCCACGAAGACCAGCAGCGCCAGCTGGACCAGCAGCTTCTTGCTGAACAGGTCCGCGAGCTTGCCCCAGATCGGGGTGGTGGTCGAGGTGGTGAGCAGGCTGGCCACGATCACCCACGCATAGCCGGACTCGCTGCCGTCGAGGTCGGCGACGATCCGCGGCAACGCCGTGGCCACGATCGTCGAGGACAGCATTGCCACGAACAGGCTGAGCAGCAGTCCGGAGAGCGCCTCGAGCACCTCGTGGTGGGACATCGGCTCGGCCGCCTCGACGACGCGGACCGGCTGGGTGCTCATCGTGCCACCGTACGGCCATTAGTTGCTTCTATCAACCAATTGTCGGTCAGGGCGCGGGATGCCGCGCGTCGTACCGCAGGAAGCTGCGTTGCAGGCCGACAGCGACCAGCACGCCGACCACGCAGGCTGTACCGCCGAGGACCAGGGCCAGCCGCTCCGTGGTCCCCTCGCCGAGGCTCCCGGCCAGGAAGTCGCCGGCTCGTGGGCCGCCGGCGACGACCACGATGAAGACACCCTGGATCCGGCCGCGCAGCTGGTCGGGAGCCGCGACCTGGAGGATCGTGGAGCGGTAGGCCGCGCTGACCATGTCGGCCATCCCCGAGACCGCCAGGAACAGCACCGCCAGCCAGAGCGCGGTGGTCAGGCCGGCGGCGCCGACCGCGAGCCCGTAGACGAGCACGGACACCACGATCGCCAGTCCCTGCAGCCGGATCCGGCTGACCCAGCCGGAGAACAGGAACGCGAGCAGCGCGCCCGCGGCGGGTGCCGCCTGCAGGATGCCGACGGTGGCCGCCCCTCCGCCGTACACCTTGAAGGCCAGCGCCGGGAACAACGCCCGCGGCTGGGCGAGCACCATCGCGCACAGGTCGAGGACGAACGTCATCCGCAGGTTCGGGGAGCGCCGCAGGAAGCGCAGCCCGTCGAGGACCGAGCGCAGGCCGGCGCGCGGACTGTCCTCCAGCGGCGGCATCTTCGGCAGCCGCAGCAGCGCGTAGTAGGCGGCCGAGAAGGTGATCGCGTCGAGGGTGTAGGCGGCCTCGAACCCTTGCCACTTGATCAGGAGGGCGCCGAGGACCGGTCCGACGGTGAACCCGAGGTTGAACGAGGCCATGTTCAGCGCGCTGGCCGCGGGCAGCAGCTCCTTGTCGAGCAGGCGCGGGATGATCGCGCTGCGCGCCGGGTTGTTCAAGGCGTAGAACGCGGACTGGACCGCCACGCAGCCGAAGAGCACCCACACCGAACCGAGGTCGAGGAAGGCCTGGGCGGCCAGCGCGAGGGAGACCGCCCACAGCCCGGCGGAGGCGAGGAGGGCGAGGGTACGCCGGTCCATCGCGTCGGCGATCGCCCCGCCGTAGAGGCCGAACGCGACCAGCGGGAACAGGCCGAACACGCCGACGAGCCCGACGTAGAACGACGACCCGGTCAGGGCGTACACCTGGATCGCCACCGCCACCGTGGTCATCTGCTGGCCGAGCTGGGCGACGGAGTTGCCGAAGAACAGGCGGCGGTAGGGCGCCGAGACCTGGAGCGGGCGGATGTCGGTCAGGAGGGCGCCGAGCCTGGCCCGCGCCCGACCACCCCGCAGTTCCGCCACGCAGACACCCTAAGGAGTCGGCGGTTAATCCCTTGTCCCGGTCTGGAGGGGGACGTACGGTTATCGCACACGAGAGAGGAGGTGGTCCAGAAGTGCATTCTTTACGGACTCGTGAGGTGGCTGCTAGCTAGCAGCGCACCGGGCCAGCTCCCGGCCAGCCGTATGGCGGCGCCAGCTGGCAATTCCTAGCAGTCACCCGACCCGTAGGCGCTCCGGTAGTCCGACCGGAGAGTGGACCCGATCCACGACGCCTACGGGTCGCTGCATTTCCCGAGTTGTCAGGCCCTGTGACCGCTATGGCGCGCACAGGGCCTGACAACTCGGGTCAGGGGGCGAGGCGCTCGGTCGTCCAGCCCGCGGCGGTACGCCGGTAGCGCAGCCTGTCGTGCATCCGGCCCCTCCGGCCCTGCCAGAACTCGACGACCTCCGGCGCGACCCGGAACCCGCCCCAGCTCGGTGGCGCAGGGATCTCCTCGTCGTCCCCGAAACGTGCGGCCTGCTCGTCGTACCTCTTGTCGAGCGAGGCGCGGTCCGGGACGACCTGTGACTGCGGCGATGCCCACGCGCCGAGCTGGGAGCCGCGCGGCCGGGTCGCGAAGTACGCCTGGTTCTCCTCGCGGCTCAGCCGGGTCGTGGTGCCCTCGACCCGGACCTGCCGCTCCAGGTCGTGCCACGGGAACAGCAGTGCGCACGCCGGGTTGGCGGTCAGCTCGATGCCCTTGCGCGACTCGTAGTTGGTGTAGAACACGAACCCGCGGTCGTCGAGGCCCTTGAGCAGGACCATCCGCGAGGACGGTACGCCGGCCGGGGTGGCTGTCGAGACGACCACGGCGTTGGGCTCGTGCAGGCCGGCGACCACGGCGTCGTGCATCCAGGAGCGGAACATCCGGACCGGGTCGTCGGCGAGGTCCTGCTCGGCCAGCCCACCGACTGCGTACTCGCGTCTCAGCTCACTCAGCTCGCGTTCCTTCACGCGGTCGAATGTAACGGGCCGGGTGACGACCGATCCGGTGACCGGGCAGAATGCGACCGTCGGAGTGAATACGGAACCGAGGAGTCGAGATGAGCGAGGTTCAGCACGGGCTCGAGGGCGTGGTGGCGTTCGAGACCGAGATCGCCGAACCGGACAAGGAAGGCTCCGCCCTCCGCTACCGCGGCGTCGACATCGAGGACATCGTCGGCCGGGTGCCGTTCGAGAACGTCTGGGGCCTGCTGGTCGACGGCAGCTACGAGCCCGGTCTTCCGCCCGCGGAGCCGTTCCCGCTGCCGGTGCACTCCGGCGACATCCGGGTCGACGTGCAGAGCGCGGTCGCCATGCTGGCGCCGACCTGGGGGCTGCGGCCGCTGTATGACACCGATGAGGTGCAGGCGCGTGACGACCTGTCCCGGGCGGCGGTGATGGTGCTTTCGTACGTCGCGCAGGCGGCTCGTGGCCTGGGCCAGCCGATGGTCCCGCAGTCCGAGGTGGACAAGGCGCAGTCGATCACCGAGCGCTTCATGATCCGGTGGAAGGGGGAGCCGGATCCCAAGCACGTCAAGGCCGTCGACGCCTACTGGGCCTCCGCGGCCGAGCACGGGATGAACGCGTCCACGTTCACCGCCCGGGTCGTCGCCTCCACCGGCGCGGACGTGGGTGCGTCGCTGTCCGCGGCGATCGGCGCGATGAGCGGTCCGTTGCACGGCGGTGCGCCGTCGCGGGTGCTCGGGATGCTCGAGGAGGTCGAGCGGCGTGGGGACGCGTCGTTGTACGTCAAGGAGCTGCTCGACAACGGGGAACGGCTGATGGGCTTCGGGCACCGGGTCTATCGCGCCGAGGACCCGCGGGCGCGGGTGCTGCGGCGCACCGCGCGGGAGCTGGCGGCGCCTCGTTACGAGGTGGCCGAGGCGTTGGAGAAGGCCGCTCTCTCCGAGCTCCGCGAGCGGCGGCCGGACCGGGTGCTGGAGACCAACGTCGAGTTCTGGGCCGCGATCGTGCTCGACTTCGCCGAGGTCCCGCCGCACATGTTCACCTCGATGTTCACGTGTGCCCGCACCGGCGGCTGGTCCGCGCACATCCTCGAGCAGAAGCGGACCGGGCGGCTGATCCGGCCGTCGGCGAAGTACGCCGGCCCCTCCTCCCGCAAGGCCGAGGACGTCGACGGCTGGAACCCCTCCTGGGCCTAGCGCAGAGTCGGCGCTTCTCCGCTGGCCAGAACGAGAGGAAACCGTGGATTCAGCACGCGACTACTGGGACGACCAGGCCGCGACCTTCGACGACGAGCCGGACCACGGCCTGCAAGACCCAGCCGTACGGCGGGCGTGGCGGATGTTGCTCGCCCAGAACCTGCCACCCGTGTTCGCACGGGTCGCGGACCTCGGCTGCGGCACCGGGACGCTGTCCGTGCTGCTCGCGGAGGAGGGTCACGTGATCCAGGGCGTCGACCTCTCCGAGGAGATGGTGGCCCGCGCACGGCTCAAGGCCCGGGACGCCGACGTCGATGTGACCTTCAGCCAAGGCGATGCGGCCGAGCCACCCCTCGAACGCGGGAGCTTCGACGTGGTGCTCTCCCGCCACGTGCTGTGGGCGATGCCGGATCCTCACGCAGCGCTCGAAAGGTGGATCTCGCTGCTCGCACCCGGTGGTCGCCTTGTGCTGGTCGAGGGTCACTGGTTCACAGGCGGCGGCTTGAGCGCGGAACGTTGCGAGGCGCTGGTTCGTGAACACAGGCGGGAGGTCGACGTACTCCCTCTCAACGATGCTGTCTACTGGGGCACCGAGATCGAGGACGAGCGCTACCTGCTGGTCAGCTGCCGCTGAAGATCGCGGCAAACGCACCGACTCGGCAGGGGATCAGAGGGGTTTGCCGTAGGAGCGCGACTTCGGGGACCACTTGTAGTGGCCGAACTTCTCGATCAGCTGGTAGCCCGACGAGGTGTACAGCGCGATCGCCTCGGGCTGCTCGATCCCGGTCTCGAGCACCATCAGGTCCGCGCCGGCGGATCGCGCGGTGCTCTCCAGGTGCGCGAGCACGGCCCGGGCCAACCCTCGACGGCGAGCACCGAGTCCGACGTACATCCGTTTGATCTCCGCCGCTCGGAGCCGACCGAAGGCGGTGACATCGGCCCGGAAGCGCCAACCGCCCATCGCCACCGGCGCACCCTCCAGGTAGCCGATGAAGAACGCCCCCTGCGGCGGGTCGAACATCTCGGGGTCCAGCGGGGTCCCGTCCGGACCGCCGTAGCGGGCCATGTACTCCGCCTGGACCTCCTCGATCAGGGTCCCCGCATCCGGATGCGTGAACGGCACCTGCCGGATGTCCAACTAGACGCTCATCGAGGTGCCGCAGCTGTCGCAGAACCGGGCGTCGGCGTCGTTCTGTCGTCCGCACGACCGGCAGTACGGACCCGACCCGGTGGACCCGCTCGGGTACCGGCCGACACCGAGCTGGTCCATCGAGGTCTTCAGGACCGGGACCGCCTCACCGGCGACGTACTTCGCTGTCGCGCCCACGAAACCGAGCTGCAGGAACAGTCCGCCGAGCGCGAAGAACGGCAGCGCCGCGAAGAACATCCAGAACTTGGTCGGCTCCGCACCGAACTCGTCGGAGCTGAACGCCGCGAAGAAGTCCGCGACCGCGATCCCGATCAGCACCAGCGCCGTTCCCATCAGGAGAACGCCGAGCACCCGGAAGACGCTGCGCTTGGTGGACCGGCCGGACGATGTGCCGTCGGCCGCTCCGGGCGTGAGGTTGCTCATGGACTGTCCCCGTTTCGATGATGCGCTGAAAGTGATGACACAATAGTCGCCAGACAGCCTCGACAACGGAGTCAGGTCACCCCCGCTATTCCACAGAGGTACTTCCGTGTCCGAAGCGATCACCATCCCCGACTCGATCAAGCCCGCCGACGGACGTTTCGGCGCCGGCCCGTCGAAGGTCCGCACCGAGGCGCTCGACGCGCTCGCCGCCACCGGCACCTCCCTGATCGGCACCTCGCACCGACAGGCGCCGGTGAAGAACCTGGTCGGCCGGGTCCGCGACGGCGTCTCGCAGCTGTTCGACCTGCCCGAGGGTTACGAGGTCGTTCTCGGCAACGGCGGCGCGACCGCGTTCTGGGACATCGCCACCTTCGGCCTCATCCGCGAGCGCAGCCAGCACCTGTCCTTCGGCGAGTTCTCCTCCAAGTTCGCCAAGGCCGCCAGGCAGGCGCCGTTCCTGGCCGACCCGACCGTGATCGAAGCATCCACCGGCAGCCGTCCCGAGCCGAAGGCCGAGGCCGGCGTGGACGTCTACGCCTGGGCCCACAACGAGACCTCCACCGCGGTGATGGCTCCGGTGAAGCGGGTCGAGGGCGCCGACGACGGAGCGCTCGTCCTGATCGATGCGACCTCCGGCGCCGGCGGCCTGCCGGTCGACATCACCGACGTCGACGCCTACTACTTCGCGCCGCAGAAGTGCTTCGCCTCCGACGGCGGCCTGTGGATCGCGGTGATGTCTCCGGCGGCCCTGGCGCGGGCTGCGGAGATCGCCGCCACCGACCGTTGGGTGCCTGCGTTCTTCGACCTGCCGACCGCGATCGACAACTCGCTGAAGAACCAGACCTACAACACCCCGTCCATCGCGACGCTGTTCCTGATGGCCGAGCAGCTCGACTGGTTCAACAGCCAGGGCGGCCTGGACTTCGCGGTCGGACGTACGACGGACAGCTCGACCCGGCTCTACACGTGGGCCGAGAAGACCGACTACACCACGCCGTACGTCGAGCAGCGCGATCACCGTTCGCTGGTGATCGGCACCATCGACTTCGACGAGGCCATCGATGCGTCCGCGATCGCGAAGACCCTGCGTGCCAACGGGATCGTCGACGTCGAGCCCTACCGCAAGCTCGGCCGCAACCAGCTCCGGGTGGCGATGTACCCGGCCGTCGACCCGGCCGACGTGGAGGCGCTCACCGCCTGCGTCGACTACGTCGTCGAGAAGCTCTGAGGTAGAGCCGCAGCACGAACGCGCCCACCAGCACGGCCGCACCGATCCAGGCCACGATCCCGTCCGCCCCGCGCCAGCCGTGGGGAAGGGCGGGATCGTCCGCTGTGCCGGCCGGTGCCGCGGCAGCCGGGGTGGGCGCCGGACTCGCGGTCGGGGTCGACTCGCCGACGCCGGATGCGGGCGCAGCTGCCAGCGCGGCGCGCAAACCCCGCGGCAGCAGCACCTCCAGCACCTCGGTGTTGCTGCCCTCCGTGCTGATGAACACGTGCCAGTACTGGTCGACAGCGACCGCCTCACCCTGCTCCTGGTCCGGCAACGGGAAACCGGCCACCTCCTCCAGCCCCGGGAAGGTGTAGACGGTGGCGTCACCGTACCCACGCAGGATCACGTGCCGGCCGTCCGGGAAGAACGCGCCGTCGGTCAGCAGGCCGGAGACCTCACCTACCTCCACCAGCGGATTGACCGCAGACGGGTCCAGCGTCCTGGGTGCGGCATACACGGTCCCGCCGAACAGGCCCTTGGTCACCACGTAGAGCCGCCCCGTCCGCGGGTGGACCAGCAGTGTCTCCGCATCATGCGGCCCGTCGGGGTAGGCCAGCCGGAAGGGCGCGGTGAACGCGTCACGCGGCGCCGATGCCTCCGCACCGACATCGCCCGGAACCTCCACCCGGTACACCTCCACGAACAGCCGCCGCCGACCGTTGTCGCCGATGTCGCCGACCCACAGCGCCGCCGCTCCGGGCGCGAGCGCCTCGACGTCGGTGACCTCCTCCGACGAGTAGGTCAGCTCACCGACCGTCTCCCCGGTCCGCGGCGAGACCGCGTAGACGACCGGGTCGTCCCCCGAGTCGTTGACGGTGAACATCAGCCGCTCGCCGGCGACGAGCCCGCTGGACTCGTCGATCCGCTCGTCGGCGAACCTGAACACGCTGCGGTGCTCGACGGCGCCGGAGCCGTCC
>JAICRS010000313.1 GCA_025966335.1 Nocardioidaceae bacterium | reverse complement strand
GCCCGCAGCGGGAACAGCGCCGGCGCGGTCGTGGTGCGCAGCACGGCCACCAGGACCCCGACGACCAGGATCAGCGGCTCGGCGAGCAGGAACAGCTTCACGTTGAGCCAGAAGCCGTCGGCGATCGCCGGGAACGCGGCCTTCGCGTCCGCCCAGGAGAAGAAGGTCTCCTGCACCCGCGGCCAACCCGGCGAGGCCAGCACGCCGACGATCGCCAGCCCGAGCACGAGCACGGTCGCGGCGGTGGCGACCAGCGCCGAGCGGCGGTTGAGCCGTCGACGGATCGCCTGGCGTTCGAGCTGTCGCTCGCTCGGCGACCAGTCGTCCACCACGCTTACTGCAGGACCGGGACGTCGACCACGTCGGACAGCCACTGCTCCTCTAGCGCGGCGAGCTCACCGGACTCCTTCAGCGTGGCCAGCGCCGCGTTGACGCACGGCACGAGCTCGCTGCCCTTCTCGAAGAGCATGCCGAACTCCTCGGTCTGGCCGGTGGTCGGCTGGAACTGCCCGACGATCGTGCCCTTCGGGATCTCCACCGCGGTGATGAAGAACGCGGTGGGCAGGTCGGCGAGGATCGCGTCCGCCTGGCCGTTGAGCAGCGCCTGCTTGGCGGCGTTCGTGTCGTCGAAGACGAGCGGCTGCTCGGTGGGCTGGATGACGTCGGTGATCGCGGCCAGGGACGTGGTCCCGGTCTGCGCACCCAGCTTGAGGTCCTTGAGCTCCTCGAGCGAGCCGACCTCGGCCGCGGGCTCGCCCTCGAGCGCGATCACCGCCTGCGACGCGGAGTAGTAGCCGTCGGAGAAGTCCACGACCTCGGCGCGCTTGGGGGTGATCGAGATCTGGTTGATGTCGAAGTCGAACTGCTTCGCGCCGGGCGCGTAGGAGTTGTTGAACGGAACCTTGATCCAGGTGACCTGGTCCTCGGAGAAGCCGAGCTCGTCGGCGACCGCGTAGGCCACGGCGGACTCGAAGCCCTCACCGTTGGTCGGGTCGTTGTCGGAGAACCACGGCGGGAACGCGGGGGAGTCCGTCGCGATGGTGAGCTGCCCGGGCGTCTTCAGCGCGAGGTTCTCGGTCGCGCAGGGGTCCGCCTCGGTCGTCTCCGCGTCGGTCGGTGTCCCGGAGGTGGTCTCCGGTGCGGCGCTCGGCTCGTCACCGGCTTCGTCGACCGGCGCGCAGGCGACGACGGTGACCAGCAGCGGGACGGCGAGCAGACGGAGGCTGGGGCTGATGCGCATGCGTCGATGCTATTGCTCCGCACCGGTGCCGGCGGTCGAAATACCAGTGAGTGGTCGAGGTCACCTGTGCAACTAGTTGCACAGGGCGGTGGACCCGGGCCACCCTGGTGCGATGGCCCTCGAGCACGCGCTCCTCGTCTCGCTCAGCGAGCGACCCGGTTCGGGCCTCGAGCTGTCCCGCCGCTTCGAGCGCTCGATCGGGTTCTTCTGGAGCGCCACCCATCAGCAGATCTACCGGGTGCTGCGCCGGATGGAGGACGACGGCTGGGTCTGCTCGAGCACGGTCGGCCAGCACGGTCGTCCCGACCGGAGGGTCTACTCGGTGTCCCGGGCGGGCCGGCACCAGCTGGAGGCCTGGCTTGCGACATCGGCGCCGATGGAGCAGTTCCGCAGCGAGATCGCGGTCAAGCTGCGCGGTGCCTCGTACGGTGACCGGGCGGCCGTGCTCGCCGAGGTCCGCGAGCATCTCGCCGACCACCACACCCGGTTGGCCCACTACGAACAGCTCGCCGCCCGCGACTTCCAGGACCCGACCGGCCTCGACGGCAGGAACCTCGACGTCTACCTGGTCCTGCGCGGCGGCATCCGCCTCGAGCAGTTCTGGGTCGAGTGGCTCACGGAGTATCTCGACGCGCACGGCGCACCGCACCACATCGACGGGCCCCACGAAGGAGCATGATCGTGTCCACCTCGCAGACCACACCGGGCGGCTCGCCGTACCCGCACCTGCTCTCGCCGATCACCATCGGCGGCACCACCCTGCGCAACCGGGTGGTGATGGGCTCGATGCACACCGGCATGGAGGACCGCGCGCGGCACCTGCCCGAGCTGGCGGCGTACTTCGCCGAGCGCGCCCGCGGCGGGGTCGGGCTGATCGTGACCGGTGGTTATGCCCCCAACGTGCGCGGCTGGCTGCTGCCGTTCGGTTCCCGGATGGCGACGGCGCGGCATGCCGACCGGCACCGGCTGCTCACCGACGCGGTGCACGAGGAGGGTGGCTCGATCGCCCTGCAGATCCTGCACGCCGGCCGCTACGGCTACACGCCGCTGAACGTCTCGGCGTCCGCGACGAAGTCCCCGATCACCCCGTTCAAGGCAGCAGCGCTGTCCGGCAGGGGCGTCGAGCGCACCATCGACGACTACGTGCGCGCGGCGAGGCTGGCCCGGCGGGCCGGCTACGACGGCATCGAGATCATGGGCTCCGAGGGCTACCTGATCAACCAGTTCCTGGCGCCGCACACCAACCGGCGCACGGATGCGTGGGGCGGTACGGCGGAGCGCCGGATGCGCTTCCCGATCGAGATCGTCCGCCGGGTCCGCGAGGAGCTCGGGCCGGAGTTCCTGGTGATGTACCGGATGTCCCTGCTCGACCTGGTCCCCGACGGCCAGACGTGGCAGGAGACCGTCGCGCTCGCTCGGGCCCTCGAGGAGGCCGGCGCGTCGCTGATCAACACCGGCATCGGCTGGCACGAGGCGCGGGTGCCGACGATCCTGACCCAGGTCCCGCGCGGGGCCTGGACCGGCGCGACCGCGCGGCTGCGACCCGAGCTCGGCATCCCGGTGTGCGCGTCGAACCGGATCAACACCCCCGAGCTCGCGGAGCAGATCCTCTCCGAAGGGCAGGCCGACCTCGTCTCGATGGCGCGGCCCCTGCTCGCCG
>JAICRS010000271.1 GCA_025966335.1 Nocardioidaceae bacterium | reverse complement strand
GAGCGCGGTGAGCTCGAGCCGGACACCCGCACCGGGCAGCAGGTGGCCGTGGCCGGCCGGGTGATCTTCCTGCGCAACACCGGCAAGCTGTGCTTCGTGCGGCTGCGCGAGGGCGACGGAACCGAGCTGCAGGTGATGCTCTCGCTGGCCGACGTGGGCGAGGAGTCGCTGGCCGACTTCAAGACGACCGTGGACCTCGGTGACCTGCTGGCGGTGCGCGGCGAGGTGATCACCAGCCGGCGCGGGGAGCTCTCGGTGCAGGCGACCGAGTGGTCGATGGCCGCCAAGACGCTGCGTCCGCTGCCCAACGAGCACAAGCCGCTCTCGGAGGAGGCGCGGGTCCGGCTCCGCTACGTCGACATGATCCTGCGCCCCGAGCCGCGGGAGATGGTGCGCACCAAGGCGGCGGTGCTGAAGTCGCTGCGGAGCACGTTGGACGAGCGCGGGTTCATCGAGGTGGAGACCCCGATCCTCCAGCTCACCAACGGCGGCGCCGCGGCCCGCCCGTTCCGGACGCACCTGAACGCGCTGGACCAGGAGATGCTGCTGCGGATCGCGCTCGAGCTGGACCTGAAGAAGGCGATGATCGGCGGCGTCGACCGGGTCTACGAGATCGGCCGGACGTTCCGCAACGAGGGGCTCGACTCCACCCACGCCGCTGAGTTCTCGATGCTCGAGGCCTATGAGGCCTACGGCGACCAGCGGACGATGATGGACCTCACCCAGGCGTTGGTGCTCGACGCGGCCCGGGCGATCGGGCGCACCGTCGTACCGGCGCGGGACGGCACCGAGATCGACCTGGAGGGGGAGTGGCGGGAGGCCGCGATCCTCGACCTGGTCTCCGACGCGGTCGGTGAGGAGGTCGACGCGGAGACCGACGCCGAGACGCTGCGCAAGTACGCCGACCGGCACGACGTCGAGCTGCAGCCGAAGTGGGGTGCCGCGGAGATCGTCGTCGAGCTCTACGAGCAGCTCGTCGAGGACACCCTGATCCAGCCGACCTTCGTGATGGACTACCCCGCGGCGGTGAAGCCGCTGGCCAAGCCGCACCGGTCCGTTCCCGGCCTCAACGAGGCGTGGGACCTGATCATCAACGGGGTGGAGCTGGCGCCGGCGTACTCCGAGCTCAACGACCCGGTGATCCAGCGGGAGCGGCTCGTGCAGCAGTCCCTGCTGGCGGCCCAGGGTGACCCCGAGGCGATGGACCTCGACGAGGCATTCCTCAAGGCAATGGAGTTCGGGATGCCGCCCGCCGGCGGAATGGGCCTGGGAGTCGACCGGTTGGTGATGCTGCTCACCGGATCCGGAATTCGGGAGACAATTCTGTTCCCGCTATTGCGTCCCGAGTAGGCCGCCCGAAAGCGACGGTCAGCTTTGCTGCGACATCGCGTCCGGCCTAATCATCATCAGGTCCAATTCGATCATCCGTAGCGTGGCGACGTGGCGGGAGACCGGATAGATACCGGTGATCTCGAAACCCTCGGCCTCGTAGGCGGCGAGCTGTTCGGGCATGCGGGTCATCCCGTCGTAAATGGGCACACAGGCCACCTCCGACTGCAGAGCGAGCACGTCGTCGATGCGTTTCCCGGCGCCGCGGAACGTCTGCAGGTCGTAGCCCTGTGTGTCCATCTTCAGGTAGAGCCGGGGATCCTCGAGGCCGGCGGTCGCCTCGTCGAGCATCGCGTCCAGCCGCTCGATCCGGATCGTCTCGGGGTGCGTCTCGTGGAGCTTGTCCGACCAGTCCTTGCCGAACTCGCTGGAGGGCAGCAGGGAGCTCATCGTGCCCGGAACGGCGTTGATCTGGGCCTCGCCGGGCTCGTCGCCGAGCGCGCAGTTGAACACCAGCCAGTCGGGGTCGCGGCTCGCCTTGTCGCGCAACGAGGCGGCCAGGTCGGCGATCGGCTCGAAGGACGCGATCCGCCCGGCGTAGCCCGCGTCGCGCAGCCCCTGGGCGAACTGACCCACGTTCGCGCCGACGTCGAGCACGCAGCTGATCCGCAGCTCCCGGAGCGTGGTCGCGATCAGCTCGTGGGCGAGGTAGTCGCCCATCGCCCGCTGCCGCTTGCTCATCGGCACCGGCGCGCGGCGCTCCTGGGTGAGCAGGTGGGTGCGGAGCTCGGGGGGACCGATCGGGACGATCTTGCGGCGGTCCTTGCGCTGGCGCTGCACGGTCCAGGTGGTCTTGTCCAGGCGCTCGACGATCACCGGCTCCTTGGCCCCCGATCGGCGGAGCACCCACAGATCCTCGTCGACCTTGTGGATCTCGTAACCCGCGCGGACGAGGAGTCGGCCGACCGGGCGTCGTAGTGACAGCGCCATTCGGGAAGGCTACGGCACCGCGGTTCGGGCATCGGGAAAGAGGCGGCGGGGTGACGGACATTTCTGTGCTTATCCGGTTAACCCGATATTCGGGGCGGGCTATTGACGGGTCCGGGAAATGCAAATTTCGGTATCCGGTCAATTGGACGAGTTTTAGTGCGCTATCTTCTTTACAAGTATTGGGCCGGGGCCCGAAAATCATGAGGTGAATCACCTCGGAGGGAATGAATATGGCACAGCGCGTGAATGTCGTTCTGGTTGACGACCTCGATGGAAATGACGCCGACGAGACCGTCACTTTCGGACTCGACGGGGTGGATTACGAGATCGATCTGTCGAAGAAGAACGCCGACGAGCTCCGCAGGCAGCTCGGGCAGTACATCGACGCAGGACGCAAGGTCGGGGGCCGCAAGCGCAAGGGGCAGCGCACCGGAGGGGGCGGCACCGCGGCCGCGGACATCCGGCAGTGGGCCCGGGACAACGGCTGGGACGTGCCGGACCGAGGCCGGGTCTCGGCCGAGGTGCGCGAGGCCTACGCCGCCGCCCACTGAGGCTTTTCCCGCTCACCTTGCACGCCCGTGTTCGCTCTGGGCGATCAACTTCGGCGCGGCCGTGGGAACACGTAGGCTGAACCAGGGGTTGTACCCGTCGTACACCCGATTCACAGACTGGAATCGGGGCACAGACATCACTATCCGTGCGGACTAGAGTGCACGAATAGGAAGGCCTCGTCGCAGCGTCGGCGGTGACCACTGCAAGGAGCGATGGAAAGATATGTTCGAGCGGTTCACAGACCGAGCCCGTCGGGTGGTCGTTCTGGCGCAAGAGGAAGCCAGGATGCTCAGCCACAACTACATCGGCACCGAGCACATCCTCTTGGGTCTGATCCACGAGGGTGAGGGCGTCGCCGCGAAGGCGCTCGAGAGCCTGGGCATCTCGCTGGAGGCAGTGCGCGCGCAGGTCGAGGAGATCATCGGTCAGGGCCAGCAGGCCCCGAGTGGTCACATCCCCTTCACCCCGCGCGCCAAGAAGGTCCTCGAGCTCTCCCTGCGCGAGGCTCTGCAGCTCGGGCACAACTACATCGGCACCGAGCACATCCTCCTCGGCCTGATCCGCGAGGGCGAGGGCGTCGCCGCCCAGGTCCTGGTCAAGCTCGGCGCGGACCTGAACCGGGTCCGCCAGCAGGTGATCCAGCTGCTGTCGGGCTTCCAGGGCAAGGAGACCGCGACCGCCGGCACCGCCCCCGAGGGCGCTCCGTCCTCCTCGCTGGTCCTCGACCAGTTCGGCCGCAACTACACGCAGGCCGCGCGCGAGGGCAAGCTCGACCCGGTGATCGGGCGCGAGAAGGAGATCGAGCGCGTGATGCAGGTGCTCTCGCGCCGCACCAAGAACAACCCGGT